>JBBABK010000224.1:0-3884 GCA_041657685.1 Phycisphaerae bacterium
CCCCCTCACTGATGGGGTCGTCCAAACGTGTCGCGGAAATGTACATCCAGTCGCTCAATAACGTAAGTAAAACTCATTTTGTCACTGTAAGATTCGGAAACGTGCTCGGCTCGAACGGCTCGGTAGTCCCCATCTTCAAAAAACAAATAGCAGACGGCGGCCCGGTGACTGTTACGCACCCGGATATGAAGAGATATTTTATGACCATTCCGGAAGCGAGCCAGCTTGTGCTGCAGGCCGCGGCTATGGGCAAAGGCGGCGAAATATTCGTACTGGATATGGGTGAGCCGGTAAAAATCGTGGACCTCGCCCGCGAGCTTATTACACTCAGCGGCTTCAGACCCGGCGAGGATATCGAAATAACATTCACGGGGCCCAGGCCGGGCGAAAAGCTTTTCGAAGAGCTGTCCATAACCGGTGAAAATATGGTGCCGACGCGGCATTCAAAAATAGGAATATGGAAAAACATCCCTGTCGAAAAACAAAAGGTCGAAACAGCTATTGATGAATTGATAAAAATTGCACACACGCAGAACTATGAGGAAATAGTTCGCAAAATCAAGCAGCTGATTCCGGAATATATCGGCAAAGCATATCAGGCCAAATAAAAGAGAGGCCGTTCAAGGAACGGCCTCTCTAATTTTGATTCACTAATCTTTACCAGTTATGCTGTGGCTTTTCACTGCTTGTATTCTGCATTTCATTTTCACGCGGGTGAGTGTTGTCGTAAACGTCTTTAAGTTTTTTGGTCGTCAGATGCGTATAAATCTGCGTAGTTGAAAGTGACTGATGACCGAGCAGTTCCTGAACGCTTCTCAGGTCCGCGCCGTTATTGAGCATATGCGTCGCGAAGCTGTGCCGCAGCGTGTGCGGGCTGATAGCGGGGTCAAGGCCGGCCATCTTGAGGTATTTATCCATTTTACGGCGAACGCTTCGCGTGCTTAGCCGTTTGCCGTGCTTATTTACGAATAGCACCTTCGGGTCGAAATTCTGGTTGCTCTGTGCCCGTTTGTTCCTGTATTCCATATAATGCTGTATAATCTGCAGGGCCGAGGAGCTTATCGGCGTGATTCTTTCCTTTTTGCCTTTGCCGCGGACGTGTATCACTTCTCCGAGGAAGTCAATATCGTCCATATTGAGAGCAACAAGCTCGCTGACGCGAATGCCCGTACTATACAACACTTCCATTATGGCCCTGTCCCTTGCGCCGAGCCAGTTGTTCATCGGCGGGGTCTCGATAAGTCTCTTAACTTCTTCGTATTCGAGAAACCGAGGCAGCTTTTTATCCTGCTTGGGAGTGCGAACGGCCGTCACCGGGTTCGAACTGATAGAGCCTCTCTTCAGCAGGAATTTGTAAAAGCTTCTCAGAGTCGCGAGCTTTCGAGCAATCGTACTTTTTGAATACTGCTTTTCGTTCAACACCGCGAGATATGCACGGACAGAGTTAACATCCACGGCCAGCAGCTGCTTGTCAATTTCTACTTTGGTCTGCACCGCTGAACCGGTGCTGCTTTGCCCGGCCAAATTCGAACTGCCGTATTGCGGCTGGTCACTTTCGGGAGCACCTGACAGAAACTGCGAAAACTGAGCCAGGTCGGCGCCATAGCATTTGGCGGTGTGCTCTGAAAAATGTTTTTCATAGTTAAGGTAATTCAAAAAATCATTTACTATGTTGCTGCTTTCCATATCTTGTCATCCTCAATCAGCCTTGCAGATTACCACTTTCGATTTCAAAGTCGCCGCTTGCCTGCAGTAACTCGTCGGCCTGGCAAATAAGGGACTGCGTCAGTTTAAAACTGAGCACCGCGGCGTCGAACCAGTCAAAATTCGTTCTCGCGTCTTTTGCATGGTCAATCATAGCGTCGATTAGCTCATCTTCACGGCCGAGATCGTAACGAAAGATGAACTTTTCAGGTCCCTTGTTCAATGTCAACTGCCGCTGTCTTTTAATCATCCGAACGTCCCGCAAGCAAACAAAAGACTATCCTCAGTATTTATCGGCCTAAGAGCTAACAACTGAAGCAGAAAAAAAATTTTTACCGTAAATCTTATAAAATCGATTAAAACGGCAAATTTACAAAGGTTTTATCGGCCAATATCGGCTGTATCTTTACGAAAAAGTGGGCTAATCGCGGTAAAAGCGGAGAAATTTAGTCACTTTATCGGCTGTGAAGGGGTCGGCCGGTAAAACAGGACTCCCGATTTACTGGAAGTCTCGATTAACCCCCTGGCGCGAAGAAATTCGATATGCTTAATGACCTCGTTGGGCGGCATCGAAAGCCCGTTGCATATGTCATTGAGTGAACAGGGCCTGCGTTTGAGCATTTCCAGAACGTCTTCAGACTTGCGAGCTATGTGCTTAGAAACTTGCGCAGCGGAGAAATCAGCAATAACCTCGGCATTGTCCCCGAACAGCTCTGCGAGCTGTTCGAGCCTGACGCGTGTAACCATAATAATATTGTTATCGGCCGTTGGGCGAACGGCTGTGTTTAGCTGAACTTTGTCGGGCTTTATCCGTTCGACAGCAGCCTTGAGTTTATCAATTTGCTGCGGTGATGTGTTGATTCCCTCGACAATGAATACTTCGAGCCAGATTCGACCGGTAAATTGTTTTTTGAACTCGCACAAGCCCGAAATAACATTTTCAATACTGATATTTGCACAAGGCCTGTTAATCCGTTCGAATGTCGGCTGGTCGGCGGCGTCGAGGGACGGCAATACGACATCGGCCTTGCAGCAGTCGGCACGAACCGATTCATCATCGAATAAAACGCTGTTTGTCAGTATTGCTATCGGGATTTTTGTTATGAGCCTGATGCGGTCGAGCAATTCGCCGAGCCTGCTGTGCAAAGTTGGCTCACCCGAACCGCTGATAGTAATATAATCAGCCTCAATGCCGGAGTTGAGCCGCTCGTTAAGCTCGCTAATAACTTCGTCAATCGGGACGTAATCTTTGCGTTCTATGGTTTTTTCCGTTGTTCTGCCGAGCTGACAATATACGCAATCGAGTGAGCAAACCTTAAAGGGCACAATATCAACGCCGAGACTTCGGCCAAGGCGTCGCGACGGGACTGGGCCGAAGATGTATTGCTTTTTCTGGTTGGTTTTATTTTTCGTGGACAATTTCAAATATCTCTTTACAAACCTTGAGGGTATTTTCAACCCATTCAACAGGCATAACACAGGCGGCGTCGGATTTGGCTTTGTCTGGGTCGGTATGCACCTCGATAAACAGGGCATCAGCACCGGCGGCAATCGCCGCTCTTGCGAGTACGGGAGCTATTTCACGGCTGCCGGCACTTGCCGTTCCCAAGCCGCCAGGCATCTGCACGCTGTGAGTCGCGTCAAATACGACCGGGCAGCCAAGGCCTTTCATAATGCTGATACCGGCCATATCGTTTACCAGGCGATTGTAGCCGAAGAACGTGCCGCGCTCGGTGAGCATAATCTTTTCATTGCCGGACGCCCTGATTTTTTCCACAGCATTTTTCATCTCGGCAGGCGAAATGAACTGGCCTTTTTTTACATTGACCGGCTTTTGCGTTTCGGCGCACGCAATTAATAAATCGGTTTGCCTGCACAAAAAAGCCGGGATTTGCAGACAGTCAACAACCTCGCTAACCGCTTTAACCTGTCCTGTCTCGTGAACGTCGGTAAGAACCGGTATATCGAACTCATCGCGAATTGCTGATAGTATGGCTAAACCATCTTGGAGGCCGGGGCCGCGGAAGCTCGATATACTGGTGCGATTAGCTTTATCGAAACTGGCTTTGAAAATATAACCGATACGGAGTTTTTGTGTAATAGTTAGAATCTGCTCGGCTATTTGGCGGCAAGTATCTTTGTCTTCAATCACGCACGGACCGGCAGATCGGAAGAGCGTC
>JBBABK010000225.1:0-3878 GCA_041657685.1 Phycisphaerae bacterium
GGTGAGACGAGTTATGCTTCGCAGTTTTATGACGCGGACGCGGATTCCGTAGAAGTCTATAATCTGCCGCGTGACGGGCACCATCGCAATACGAGCGGGTTTTATCATAACGGGTGGATGAACGTTCTTTTTGTTGACGGGCATATCGAAAAAATCAAAGGCGAACAGGACGGTCAGGATGTTTGGCCGGAGGGATTCGAGACCATTTATCGAACGGGGCGGTATATGTACTGGGCGGGACTGACGTTGCCGTCGGCGAATGAAAAGCCTGCGTTTTGGGGGCCGGGGTATTAGAAAAGTAAACCCGCCGTGGCGGATAAAAAGGAAAAAGCAAAAAGTAAAAACTAAAAGAGGCCGCTTAGCAGCCGTAGCGATATCAACCTATCCCCGGCCGTGTACGGCAGGGCTAAACGAGATTGCTTCGCTTCGCTCGCAATGACATCATTGAATTCTGCGTCGATGCAAGATGTTAACTTGCCGTAACATCTACTGAGAAGAAACGGGAACGGTTATATCTGCCTGATTATAATTATTCCACGACGTCGTATTCAGCCAGTCGGCAGAGAATGGCTCAATATCATTATAATCAACTATTTCGTCGCGGTTGAAATCGGCGAATAATTCGGGGCCGGTAGAGAACCAGAGCAGTGAAAGCTGAGCGAAGTCAGTTAAATCCACAATTCCGTTGTTGTCTATATCGCTAAGCAGCGCCCAATCCTGCGGCGGAATAGAGGCCTGGGCGGTTCCGCCGTACACACCCATATTGATTCTTTTGTTCGTTCCCCAAATCGGGTCTTCCACGAAAAGAGTTTCGTCGCCGAGAGGCGAGCCGGGATTGCCTGCGTCGATGCATCGGCTGGTGACATCGTCCCAGTCCCAGCGGCTGCGGATAGAATCCCATCGCCAGCCTTCGCTTTTTAAATGATAATCACCGTTCAGCCAGCAATCATTCCAAAATTGAGGCTTACAGTCGAGATCTAAATAGCCAAGGCTAACAAAACAGGGGTCAACATCGATATTGCCGAGGCCCCAGTTTATGGTACTGTTCTGGTAATAATCATCGATAATTTCGGATAGCTCTCCTGTGATATTGGAATAATCAACATCTAAAACGGATCTACTTAAGAATATTTCGTCACCTAATAATGATGCGGAATTACCCCAAAGAATGCAATTATTCAGACTGGTATTACAACGCGTGGATGAAATTGCCCCTCCATATACATATGAGGAATTTTTAACGAAGGTGCAATTATTAACTTGTGCTGCACAACCATTTTCTCCCTGGATGTTTAAACCTCCGCCGTTATAACTTAAGTTATTTTCGAAAAGACAATTTTCAACAATTAAGTTTTTTGAGTATGAGTTTATCCCGCCGCCGCCATATGGAGGTTGGCCTTCTCTTAAAATGTTAGAAATGAATGAACAGCCTTTAATTTCTACTAATTGACATCCATAACAGTCAATCGCTCCACCGTTCCAGTTATCGGCTACATTTAATTCGAAAGTGCAATTTTCGATTTTTGTATTGCAGTATCGAATTGTGACAGCTCCACCTTCACTTCCAGACCGATTTTTCAGGAAAGTGCAATCCACCATATTTACATCGGAGAAAGAAAAATGATTTACTGCTCCGCCTACAACAGCACGATTTTGCACAAAATCACAATTTACTAATGTAAGACTGGTATTATCATAGCTTACAATAGCACCACCGAACCCCCATTGTTCCTCCGCATCATATTGTATTCTATCAGATAAATTTCTGCTGAAAGAGCAACCTGTGATTACAGGATTACTGTAATTCCTGCACTTGATCGCGCCGGCGGACATAGCATGGTTATCATTAAAGACACAGCTTGTTACAGCAATATCGCTGTTCTCGCATAATACGGCTCCACCGTGCTCGGCCAGATTAAAAGTAAATAAACAATTTTTGATAGTCGGACTGCTGTTTTGACAATAAACGGCACCACCTAAGTCTGAATACCCATTTGTTATTGCGAAACCGCCGAGGATGGAATTGGCATCTTCGTTATTGTGAAAATAAAAGGCACGGTGCGGATTCGATCCGGATGCCTGGCAGTCGATGATGCAGTCGTTGGGGCCGTTCTGGCTTTTAACTATTATGGCTTTACCAAGAAAATCTATATCGCGATTTCCCGTGCCGGTGTAAACGCCATCGGCTACTATCACAGTGTCACCATCTAAGGCGGTTTCAATGGCGTGCTGAATGGTCGCAAAGGCAGTTTGTTCAAATAATCCATTACAGGTATCATTGCCATCCTGAGCATCGACGTAAAACATATTACTCAAAGTTACCTGTCCGGATTCTACTTTAAACTCCCAGAATTCGTAATTTGAACAACCCGAAGGACAATCTCCCCACGCATCAATGAACAAATAATACGGCGGCCGGACAATAATAGTCGGACCGTCACCTATTAGGTAATTAGCTTCTGCATATTTAACACCTTCTAAATTCGACTCAGTATAAATCTGTGCAAGCAAGGGCATATTGTATACCTGATTGAATTTTAATAAGAGAAAGTTAACAAGACCGAAATGGGCTTCGACTTCAACGACTCCATAAATCTGATTTAGGCTATCAAGAGCGTGATACTGACCCTGCTGATATTGCTGTACAGCCTCTTCTGTAATCCCAACCATCAATTCATCGGGGACATAATGCGGCCTGTAGGTTATACCTGCAATCTGGGGACAAGCATCACGGATTAATGCCAAATCACCCAAAATGCGGGATGTAAGGTCATTTGGCGCAACTAACTGCCCGGAGATTTCGATGGCAATAAGTTGGGCCTCAATAAATGGGTCGCTGAAATCTATTTCAGAAGCTGAAGCAGAAGACAGGATTATTGACAGTGCAAAAAGAAGCCTCTTCATATTTTACCTCCGAATAATTTACCCGCACGAATAATATAGCTTACAAATTTGTAAAAATCAAGATAATAATTTATGATAATTTTAGCAGGATCTGACCCCAAAACTACTTAAGGTTTCTTGACAATCGGGGGCTTAAAACTTACTCTCTTACGGATGGAAACCGAAGTAATAAAACTCAGTTCGGACAGGCTGGATATTTATAAAATTCGGCGGGCGGTGGACGTGGTAAACGCGGGAGGGCTGGCGGCTTTTCCGACCGAGACCGTCTACGGACTCGCGTGCAGGGTAACTAATGAGAGCCTGGCAAAGTTGAGTGAGGTAAAGGGGCGGGACGCGGATAAGTATTACACGCTGCACATCGGTGATAAAAAACGAATTGATAAATATGTTCCGAGCCGAACGCTTCGGGAAAATAAATTGATTGCCAAGGCGTGGCCCGGGCCGTTGACGATGATATTCGATATTAGTGATGACGATATTTCCAGGCTGCGCAAAAAACTCGACAGGCAGGAATTCGAAAATCTTTATGTGAGAAACTCAATCGGCGTTCGCTGTCCGGATAACGCGGTGGCGGCGGCTTTGTTGAATGAAGTTCCGTACGCGGTAGTAGCACCGAGCGCAAATTATAGCGGAGCAGAGCCTGCGGTTACCGCCGAGCAGGTGTCGGCGGTGTTCGACGGAACGATAGAAATAATCCTTGATGCGGGGCCCACAAAATACAGGAGCAGCAGTACGATTGCTAAAATAGGCAAGAACGGTGTGGAAATCCTCCGCAATGGATACTACAACAGGGAGCAAATCATCGATTTTTGCACTGTAAACGTGCTTGTGGTCTGCACGGGCAATACGTGCCGCAGCCCTATGGCGGAAGGTCTTTTTAAGAAGGTTATTGCTGAAAAACTGAGCTGCTCGGTTGACCAATTGAGACAAATGGGTTATAAAATCAGTTCAGCGGGAACATTCGGCGTAACAGG
>JBBABK010000226.1:0-3870 GCA_041657685.1 Phycisphaerae bacterium
CAAAGCAGCGTGGGCCTTAACCCTATTATACCACACCTCCCACCAAAATCAATTTATATTGGGGGTTCGTTTTAGCAGTCGCCGGTTTACCCGCCGTACTTTTAACGAAGGCGGGTATTAGGGGGTTTTTGGGGATTTTATATTTAGCCCCGCCATCATTTTGAAATTCGAAATTCGAAATCCCATCCCTTCACACCTTTCTCACCATTCCCACAAAATCCGCCTCCGGCTTCAATCTTCACTATTCAATAATCAATTTCCTCTGTCCCCTGCCTGCCGCGGCGTAGTCCCGATGTCGTTTATCGGGACGAAGACGGAGCTGCGTCTAAAACAATCCCTGTCCGTTTTAATTTTTGCTGTGTATTTTTACTTTTTACTTTTTTATTTTAAATTTTGCTTTCCAGTTCTGGCTCGACTCCCTCGACAAAAACTAATTTATTTCTTACCTCGCGCACCAATTACCTCAGCCCCTTTCCATTTCAACTGCATCTTAAAATAGTCAATAATCATATACGCATATACTTATGAACTTTAAGACTAATTATCCCCGCTCCACATATCAGCTCAAAAACGAGGGTTTGAAAATTGTAGGAAAAATCTGAAATCTGCCACTGGAATGAAATTTATAAAAATTATTTGTGTGATTTACAAAAGTGTTATTTCGCCGCAACGTGAACGGCTTCTTCGAAAGTGGTTAGATATTTTCCTCGCCAAGCTTTTTCTCCTCGGCGCTTTGCTGCGAATCCAATAATTCCTCGAACTGCCCCGCTTCCATCCATTCGATCCTGCCGTCGAGCCTGAGAACGATGTATCCGTTGCCGAATACCAAACCATAATCCTTTTTTGCATAGGCGAGGATTTCATCATTGCCGGCTCCGAAGCCTATCCACCTTGCACGATAGACCAAATTGCCGAGCCTTACGCTACCTTCGAGTTGTGTTTTAATTTCATCCACATAGTACTGAGACGGAATTTGTTTATGGGCATCACGGTATGCCAGTACTACCCGGCCGAGATGCTGCATCGCGCGCATAGCTTCCCTGCGATTGACATAATCCTTGAAATTCATCATTGCGACAACAGCAGTGATGACAATAACGATTACAACAATAAAATCCTTGATGACGCTTTTTTGGCGTTTTGTAAATTTTTCCATTTTTATTTCGGTAATATTTTTACTCTGCCGTTTTTAACTTTCAATCTTCCCTCGGCAAACAACCTTATAGCCTCGGGGTACGCGATGCACTCCTGCTCGAACACCCGCCCTGCCAGCATATCCGCATCATCATCTTCCGCCACGCAGCACGTTCGCTGAACGATAATAGGCCCGCGGTCATATTCGTTTGTACAGAAGTGTACCGTACAACCGCTGACCTTACACCCTGCCGCCAGCACCGCCTCGTGGACGTGGTGTCCCCACATCCCCCTGCCTCCGAAGCTCGGCAGCAAAGCTGGGTGGATATTCATTACTTTATTTATATATCTTTCAGGAATCTCCCACAGGCATAGCCAGCCGGCCTGCAGGACCAAATCGACCTTAGCCGCCGAAAGTTCCTCTTCGAGTTTTTTACTGAAATCTGTAATATCAGGATAATCCTTTGTCCGTATAACTTTGACATCAAGTCCCGCATTTCGCGCGCGTTCGACGCCTTTAACTGTTTCGCGTGAGCTTATGACTATCGGCACCTCTGCATTCAGTTCGCCTTTTTCGACGCATTCGAGAATATTCAAAAGCGTCCTGCCGCCGCCGCTGATTAATACTCCGAGCCGAAGATGTTTCTGTTCAGCTGCGGATAGCTTTACATCCTGCACGTCTTTTTTCCTGTCGAGTGCAAGATTGCACAAGCCGTCTGCTCGACTGTTTTTGCCGCGAAGAACGTGCTTGACCTGATATTTTTCAAAAGAGTCCAATAGCGATATTACCTGCTGAAACAACGGCTGCAATTGTTCGCTTTTAACTTTGTATTGGCCGTTGATTTGCCTGACCATCAATTCGCTGTCGCTGAAAATCCTTATTTCTTTTGTCGAGATTTTCTTTGCCGCTTCGAGGGCCCTTATAAGTCCTGTGTATTCAGCGATATTGTTGGTTGCCCGGCCGAGATAAATCCCTTTAGCCTCAATTTCTTTATTTGCCGAATCTTTCAAAACATAGCCAGCCGCCGCGGGGCCGGGATTGCCTCTGCTTGCCCCGTCGGTATAAATTTTCAAAATTTCGATTTGTTTTGACAATTAAATACTCCTGTTGCGGCAAATATTTTGCTTTTGCCCGTTATCCCGCCGCGTTTTTTCTTTGCCGCCGCTGTTTCGAATTACAACTAATGAATTTTACTATTCACCGCCGCTGCCGAGCACAAGAATCCTCGTACAGTTCGGACATCGAATAATATCATCCTTGGTCATCAGCAGATTTACAGTTTCGGATGTAATGGACATAAAACATCCCCCACAGCTGTAGTTGTCGTTTCGGCCTTCCTGCTCTTCGACGGTTGACAGGGCTTCACCGTCATAGGTATCTGCGACGCGTTTAAAAATTTCCAATGCGTCGGCGGGAACATCTTTTGCGGTGTCATCCCATTCCTTTTGAATCTGGTCGATTTCAGCCTGGTACTTGACCGACAACTGCTCGGATTCGGTTCGCACCTTTTCGAGGGCTTTTTTCTGCTCGGCGATTTGCTCTTCGATTTTTTTGCTCTCTGTCTCGTCGGCTTCGATGTCTTTCATCAAATCCAAAATTTGCGTTTCGATTTTGGAATTGTCGGCCTTGGTGGTATTAAGCTGGGTGAGAACGGCTGCATATTCTTTGTTTGTTTTTGCGGTATTTAGCGATGCCCTAAGTTTTGCTATTGCCTCGTCACGGCTTTTTAATTCGAGTTCAAGCCTGTCAGACTGCACTCTGGTGAGCTTAACTTCTTCTTTTTTTGCTTCGAAACTGCTGGTGAGGGTTCTGATTTGGTTTTCCTGGATGATTACATTTCGTCTGCATCGTGCGAGTTTGTTTTTTGCCGCCCTGAGGCGATTTTCCACACTCTGTAATTTTACCAAGCCGCTCAATACCGGGCCCATATTACCTCCAAAGGTATTAAATTTTCAAACCTGTAAGTTTACACGAATTGCCGCGGCTGGCAATAAAAAATTTTGCCGAAAATATTTGTTTTATGCTTCGCGGGTGTATAATGCCATTATGAAGGATTTGTTAAAATCGCTCATACAGGCGGAAAGCACCTCGGCCAAAGGCGAGCTTGCCGCGGCTATGGTTATCCATAAACACCTTTTAAATCATACGATAAAAGCCGAGCTGGCCAGCTGGGATAAAACAAGGGCGAATATCGTAATCCATAAAAAGACGAAAAATGAACGGCCCGCCCTGCTGTTCGCCTGTCATCTGGACGTTGTGCCGACGGGCGAGGGGCAGTGGCGGCATCCGCCTTTTTTGGCGGTTGAGGAGGACGGCAGGATATTCGGCCGAGGCTCTGCGGATATGAAAGGCTCGATTGCGGCCCTTATTACAGCGGTCGAGCAGTTCACGAGCGGGGAGAATGAATTGAAAGGTGATATAATAATCGCGGCGGTCGCGGGCGAGGAGACCGACAGCTGCGGGATAAAAAAATTCGTGTCCGACTATAAAGACAAGCTGCCTGCTCTTGCGGGGATAATCGTTGCCGAGCCGACGGGCTTCGAGGTGATTACCGCTCATCGCGGGTTGTTGTGGCTTGAGATTGTCACAAAAGGTAAAACCGCGCACGGGTCGATGCCGCATTTGGGCGTCAATGCGATAAACTCGATGAGGCTGTTTCTCGATGAATTCGACAAACTGGATTTTTCCAGGCAGCATAAGCTGCTCGGGGGCTGTTCCAGGAGCGTCAATATGCC
>JBBABK010000227.1:0-3819 GCA_041657685.1 Phycisphaerae bacterium
TTCTTAATATACGCAGCAAAACAGATTGCGGCAAAAATATCTATGAAGAAAGCTTCTATAAAAATTTTCTTTTCAGACCCGGATTTCGTCGGTTGGCCGATGCAGTTGAAGATCAGGGATATCTTAGGCAGGCATTACTCGATCGAATACAGCGAAAGACCGGATTTTCTGTTTTATTCGTGTTACGGCACGCAGTTCAAAATGCATGATCGATGCGTTAAAATCTACTATACGGGAGAAAATGTTTCACCGAATTTTAACGATTGCGATTACGCGATCGGATTTGACTATATGAATTTTGAAGAACGGTACTTGAGATATGAGCCTGTATATTCTTATATCCGGGACTGTATTGAACTACGAAAGAATATCGACCGTTCTCTTGCGTCAAGGAAGTTCTGTAATGTTATCTATTCAAAACAGAATGAAGAAGAGGGAACCCTCCTGAGACGCGATTTCTGCAACGCGTTGGCGCATTATAAAAAAGTTGATTGTCCCGGAATAATTTTAAACAACATGCGGGATGCCATAGAGCCGCGCAGCGGAAACTGGATTCAAGGCAAGCTGGATTTCATCAAAAATTATAAATTTACGATTGCTTTCGAAAATACTTTTTCCAGAGGTTATGTTACCGAGAAAATCATGCATGCCTTTATGACGAATTCCGTCCCTGTTTATTACGGCGACCCTGAAGTTCGGAAAATGTTTAACCCGAAAGCATTCGTGAATATCCGCAGTTTCAAAAACTTCGGTGAGGTTATTGAAAAAATCAAGCAACTCGATAACTATGACGACCTGTATCTGGAGATGCTCCGGGAGCCGATGATCAATGATTTGTCGCAGTTGGACTATGACGACAGGCTGGAAAAATTTCTTTTAAACATTATCGACAGGGGCAACAAGCCCTTCTATCACGCCCGGAAATACCTGCCGGAGGAAAGATACCGCATAAAATTATTTAAATATTAGCTTGAAATACAATATCAATCTGAACGCCTGAACAAAGAATTTACTTTTTGCAAAATTCTAAAATATCGGCTGTCCAGATCGATGTGGAATGTGCTGAACAGCCGGAGTTTGAATATAATGTTTCTATCGACAGGCAGACCACAGCATTGATTGATCCGGGTCCATCTGGCAACAACATCCGGACAGCATGCCGCTGCTTTATAGTAAAACAGTTTCGCGTAACTCAACACCGTTGCCTGCGCTTCGCCGTGACCGTTTTTCAGCAGATCGATGAAAGCCATATCGATATGATTCATATCCGGGTGACGGTAAGAAGGTTCCAGCAGCTTCAGCAAATCATCAATCCATTTTTTCTCCAGCTTCATTAAATCACAAACATACTCCAAATATCTGCGCCTTATTTTTTGGGCGAGCTGCTGCTGGATCATAAATGAATAAGAAGAAATTTGCCGATCATGATAGCGATATAATAAAAGCACTTCCGGAACATTCGTTATGTTACAACCGGCGCGAACCGCCCTGTCCCACAAATCATAATCTTCGCATTTTTCCCACTCCTTATCGTAGCGCAATGCTTCGATAACGGATTTTTTCATCATCACTGCCGGATGCGCGACGGGCGGATCAAATATCATTCTCATCCTGTTCGCTTCATCTGTCCGCGGATATTTGATAATATTACTGTCAACCTTGCCGAATATTTTAATCCAACTCCCGCAAATATCCGCTTTCGTTTGTTCAAGCCATTGCAGCTGCCGTTCAAAACGCTGAGGCAACGCGATGTCGTCGGCATCCATCCGGGCAATCCAGTTGCCGCGCGCCGCTTGCACGCCCTGATTAAGCGTATCCACCACCCCCCGGTGTTCACACGAAACGATTCGGATTCGCCGGTCATGCGAAGCGTAATCCTGCAGGATGGAAAGGCTACGGTCTGTCGACCCGTCATTCACGGCAATGAATTCAAAATCACGAAATGTCTGTTGAAGAATGGACTCAACCGCCTGTCCGACAAAATCTTCAGCGTTCAATACGGGCATCACAACCGAAATAACAGGAACGCTCATTGTGCAATTCATCCTTCCCAACACTAATCTTTTTATTCAATATATCATCAGGAGTCGAGAGGTAAACATTTGTTGAGCTGCGTTTAATATATCCATCAGCAACAATAATTCTTGCCGGTGTCCTTTCCGTCCGTATCAGCAGGCCCGCAGCAGCATTCGCCGTTATTGCGCCCCAGCATGGCGTTCATCACGGCAGCGGCACAACCGACACCGGACTGCACGGAAATGGCGCCGGCGGGACAATTTTGAGAACACGCGCCGCATTCCATACAGGCATCGCGATTTTTTATCACTACGTGTTTAGTATTCATCCTGAACACTTCATGCGGACAAACATCCAGGCACATTCCACAGCCGGTGCATTTATTTTCATCCAGCTGCAGAGTAACAACATCTTTAAGATAAACCGGGTTTTTCATTTTTCAATCTCCACTGTCATTCCTGCATTGTCCTGGCCGAAATCCATTTATTTTTTTATCCTGGATACCGGCCTTCGCCGGTATGACAAGGATAGGAAAATCCTAATAAGTAAAAATTGCGCTTATCCACATAACAATGCCCGCAGCTCCGCAGGCAATCTCCAGAGGCAAAGCCCAGCGCATTTCTCTTTTCACTCCCGACAAAGATGTGTAGGTGGAACAGCCGGTAAAATTCATTCCCAGATATCCAGCCATTGCTGGAATAATTAACAGCCACGCCATGGCTTCAATTTTTCCCGGCCATAGCGATAAATTTATATCGCGCAGACAAAGAAGCATCAGGGCTATCACAATGCCTATCGAAAAACCTTTAATGGAAAATGCCCGTCCCGGAAGATACGGCAGCAACAAAGGATTGAGCACAGCTCCTCCGATAACAGCGCAAAGCAGAGCCAAAACGGCAAACAAACCAAAGTTCGTTGCGTTGGCCCAGAATCCCAACGGTCCGCCGATACCGCTAATAATAAAAAATACAGTCGCGATAAGCAGAAAGGCTTTCATAGCTTCCACAAGCTCAATGGGAATCAGAACGGCCCTTTCCTTCAAAGAAAATGTTTTTATCCGCATTTGTGCCGTTGCCTTAAAACCGGCATCCAGATATGCGGGCAAATCCTCTGCACGAATAGGACCATACTGAACATTAAAGCCGGATAATTTTTTTACCCTGTGGGCGGCGACACCCGGCGCTCCCAGTTGAGGAAGAATTAGTTTTTTGTGGCTGACGATTTTTTTCAAGCCGCTTGATTCTATTCTCTTTATGAGTTCTTCAGTGCCGAAAGTTCCTTTGCCCGCAGCGCACCAGACATTAATCCCTTGCGTATCCAACACCAGAATCCAGCCGGAACGTCCAGCAAGTGCTTGCCTTAAGAGGTCAAAACTCATTTTGTAATTGGCGGAAACAAAAACAAGTGATTTATCATCCGGCATACCCAACGCGTAGAGTCCCGGGTCAACTTTATACTCCATCCTACCCACACCCCAGCGCGCCTTGATAGTGCCCCAACGATCCGGCCAGACAAGCGCCGACGATACCTGCGGCAATCTGCCTGCGGGCGTATCAACAAAACCGCTGACGAAAGATTGATTCAAATCGGGTATTGTATTTTCCGATTCCGCCGCAGTTGCGCTGCAACGGCAACTTGTTTTCTCCTGAATGACAGGAAGTTCAAATATATCTTTTCCCAAGGTATTTACCTCACAAAATAATTAACAACAATCACAGCCATTTGCGGAATTTTTTATAGCCGTGATGAAAATTTTGACCGATTCCAATACTTCGTTTCTTTTCTTCTCTGGTACATTGCCTA
>JBBABK010000228.1:0-3806 GCA_041657685.1 Phycisphaerae bacterium
TTGCAAAGTTGATTTCAAAGACGTTGCTCTTTTAGCTGGAAACTGGTTGGTTGATTGTGGGCTTACACCGGGCATTCCAGCGTGCGTGCCTAAGTAGGCGCGAGAGCCCGGATTTAAAAAAACGTAAACGAGAATTCGCTTAGAAGCTTTCGCAGGGTGCCGCTAAGGAGGAAGGGAGCAGAGCACTCTGCGGAAGCTTTGTATGTTTGATGGTGGTAGTGCAGACAAACAGCAAACGAAGACTGGAGGCGGGGGGATTCGAACCCCCGTCCCGAAATGTTTCACAACAAGCTTCTACATGCGTAGTCGTTCAATTTGAGAATTTCACCTCATTCGACGCCGAGCGACAGGCTTCGAACTCGATTAGCTCGGAATTAGTCTTTTCCATCAGGCCCGTGCAACCATCAGGAGCAGCCTGCTGCTGTGACGCCCTTTCTCATCCCGCAGACAAGGACAAGAAGAACGGGCTGTTAATTAAGCAGCCAGTCTGTATTGGCTAGTGCCAATTAAGTTTGGTGCCGGATTTTTTACCAGGCCAACCGGCGTCCTGGGCACGCGACTTATCGATCCTTCATCCGGTCGATACCGTTCGCCCCCGTAAACTTTCCAAAGAACAATGTTATTGTAGTATAATCGCCTCGGCAATTCAATCCTCTCTTTGTATCCGCACTATTTATTGAAAAATTTGAACTTTGCCAGTCTGTATATATGCCAAAGGTATTTGATTTGTTCAGCGAAACTGAGCTTGCTTTTGCCGGATCTGCGTTCGGAAAAATGGATTGGAATTTCCTCGACGCGTTTGATTTTACATTTTACTATCAATTCGAGTCCTATTTTAAAACCAACAGAGTCGAGTTTTTCAGCACGCCTGAATACATCAGCCGGCAGTGCAAAAAAACCCGACATTGGGTCACTTACAGGAGTGAACATTTTTGCCGGCAATGCCGCAATTTTACTGTTAAGTTTTCGCAGGGTTGACCAGTTCCTGCCAACAGATGCCCCGGCGGTATATCTGCTGGCCAAGACAAAATCGCAACCGTTTTGCAGCTTTTGCAGCATCTGTTCAATGGCCTTTGGCGGGTGGCTGAGGTCAGCGTCCATGCAAACCAGCACGCGGCCTTTTGCGTTTTCAAAGCCGCATAAGACGGCCCGGCTGAGGTCGCGAGGTGCTTTGCGTATAATCAAATTAACCGGAAGATTTTTTTTATTTAACTTTTCAACCTCAGCGTCAATTCCATCCCCGCTGTCATCATCAACGACAATCATTTCGTAAGACCTGTTGTTTTCCACCATAGCGATATTAATGCGTTCGGCCAGCGCGGCGATATTTTCAGCTTCTTGGAAAGTTGGAACGACAATCGATATTTCAACCTGTTCAGTTTTATTCATCCTGTTCAGCCCTTGGTATGTTACCTTTTGCTACCCGGTTTTTCTGGGCAATCGTTATCCATTCTTCAACCTCTCGAATATTGCCGCTTTGAAAGCATAAACTAATAATACTATATCGGCTTTGGATTTGCTTCGAGATAAAAATCAGATTATTGCCTAAACCAGCTTTTGGTCCGCAGGCATATTCGCACGAGCATCAGCATTACCGGCACCTCGATAAGAACGCCGACAACCGTCGCAAGGGCCGCTCCGGACGACAGGCCGAACAGCATAGTTGCCGTGGCAATCGCGACCTCGAAGTGATTGGATGCGCCTATCATAGCCGACGGGGCAGCATCCGCGTATGATAATTTCAGAACTTTAGCCAGCAAATAGCCTACTGTGAAAATCAAACAAGTTTGTATGAACAGCGGGACAGCAATCCAAAGAATAGTCAGCGGGTTCGAAATAATGGTTTCGCCTTTGAATGAGAACAAAAGCACAAGAGTTATCAGCAATGCTATAATTGTAACTGGCGTAAGAACGTGCAGGAATTTTTCTCTGAACCATAATTCGCCCTTATGCAGAATAATCAGCTTGCGGGAGAAAAATCCCGCTGCCAGCGGCAGCGCCACATAAATCACAATTGACAAAAACAACGCCTGCCATGGCACCGGCAGTCTGCCGACGCCCAGCAGAAACCCGCCAAGAAAACCGTACAGCACCAGCATCGTCAGTGAGTTAATCGCCACCATTATCAGCGTGTGGCCGTCGTTGCCTTTTGCGAGATAGCTCCAAACCAGAACCATAGCCGTGCACGGCGCTATTCCGAGCAAAATGCAGCCTGCGAGATAACTACGCCACAGAGGAACCTCCAGCATTTTATCGCCGTTTTCCATAACAATCGTGCCGACTCCGTACGTCGCACCGACAGGCAAGTCCAGGCCGAACGGCATCTTCACCAAGTCGATTTCGTCAGGTCCGATGAATCCGTAAAACAATGTCCCCAGGAAAAACAGCGCAATCGCATACATCGTAAACGGTTTTATCGCCCAGTTTATAAACAGCGTCAGCCCGACCGGCTTGATGCTCCTGCCGGCCTTGAGCACCTCGGCGAAATCAATTTTGACCATAATCGGGTACATCATAAAGAACAGGCAAACCGCAATCGGAATGGAAACTACCGGCGCGTCATTGACATAAATGGCCATTGAGTCCAGCGACTTTGCGAAACCCGGTGCGAATTTACCGAGGATAATACCGCCGATGATGCAAAATATTACCCAAACCGTCAGGTATCTTTCAAAAACATTTAAGTGTTTTTCCTGAAGCGGCTCTGTTTCTGATGTTGACATTTTTTTATTCCAGTTTCTTTATTATTTTCTGAACGCTGTAATATCAACACTGATTATATAGTCACTAAGTTTGTCGCCCTGCGGCAGAAAATCCCTGATCTGCCTGTAAAGCGGGTCGTTACAATCAGCCATTACATCAATGCTATATTCCTTTCCATCTATCAGAATATCATGCAAACCCGCCTGCTTCGCCATTTTTATTGTTTCATCGATAAGGACTGCACCGGCCACACAGCTTACTAACGCGGCGGCAGAATCGAGAACTTCCTTTGGCAAAGGTTTTTTCAAAGCAAGGTCAGAAACGCAGGCCTTGCCGCCGGGCTTTAAAACCCTGAATATTTCTCTCCATACCTGCGGCTTGTCATTTGAAAGATTTATAACGCAGTTGGATATCACATTCGATAAACCTGTTTTTTCAGTAAATTTCCGAATGCTGCCTCTCGCCTTACCGAGCATCTCCGGCGTCATATCCACGCCGATGGCTTTGCCGGTGCTGCCCAATTTTTTGGCAGCGATAAAAACGTCGAAACCACCGCCGCTGCCCAAATCAAGAACAACCTGTCCCAGCTTTAGACCGGCAATCGCAGTCGGATTTCCGCAGGACAGACCCATATTCGCACCCTGCGGCAAAAATTCTAACTGCTCATCGGAATATCCTATCGCCTCTGCAAATTTATCCGGCGAAGATGAGCCGCAGCAGCAGCCCGATTTGCCCTTTGCGATATCCGCGTAACCTTTGCGAACAGCGTCTTTGTTTTTTTCGTCAGGCATCTTTATCTTCCAATTCCAAGGGTATAAACAAAGGTGAAATACAAACCTATGAACAAAAAAATAGTCCCTGTTATTCGGCGTGCCCAAAGTTCGAATCTGCCGACCTTATCAAAAATCTTTGCGAGAGAGCCTGCGCCGACCGCGATTAATAATCCGAAAACAAATACCGGAACAGCCGTCCCGATGCCGTAAACAACGGGCAGAGCTACTCGCGATGAATTTTCAATCGAAAGTGGTATGAGACTTCCGAAAAACAGAGCAGCCGACACAGGGCAAAATGATAATGCGAACAAAGCTCCCAAAAACAACGCG
>JBBABK010000229.1:0-3794 GCA_041657685.1 Phycisphaerae bacterium
TAAAAGTGAAACCGCCAAGGGGTTACGAAATGTGGAGCGACTCTTCACAGGAATTTGACCTGGCAGATTGTGAAACTAAGGAGCTGGTTTTCTATGCCTGCCCGATTCCGCCCTGCGAGCAGAGCGTATGCATAAGCGTGATTGAAATCGGGGATAACAATGAGGTTATACCGATTGAAAACGTCAAGGTTTTTGTGAAACAATGCCGTGATTATAAATGGGGCTATACCGGTACTGACGGTGTGAAATGCTTTTACAACCTGCGGCCGGACCAGTATGTCGCTGAAATAGATGTCCCCGCGGGTTATAAGGTTTGCGACGGAAGGGACAAGATTCCATTCGCGCTTGAAAGATGCGAGCAGGAAGAAATCGAATTTGTTCTGTGTAAAATTCAAGTTGGCCCCTGCCCGTGCAAGCCGTATTACTGGAAATATCATAATAACTGCTGGCCGATTAATTCGATGTGGATTGGCAATCAATACTGCAATCAGCAGCAGCTTATGAATGTTCTGTGCGGCAGGAAGCCCGACGGTTCGTATGCGTCAATGTATGATGTGACGATTCCGCTTGCGCAGAATTTGATAGCGGCAAAGCTAAGCATTGCTGCCGGTTCGGATTGTGCGGATATCGAGCCTGTAGTCATCGCAGCTGATGAGTATATGCTCTACGATTGCCCGCCGGGAAGTAGGCCTTACGGCGGCAGCCTGGAGCTGGCGCGGGATTTGAACAACAAGCTGTATAAGTACCTCGAAAACTGTGATTCCTGTCAGCCGTTACCGTAGTATTATGCTTGCTTGTTTTTAGAATATTACAGGGGCCGGATTGCGAAATCCGGCCCTTTTTTCCTCACTTCAAAACTGTCTAATTTAGCAGAACACCCCAAAATAAAGAGAATTTTAGTTGACTTATAGGGTTTTCCCTGATAAAATGTTCGAAGAGTGAGTTAATTGGCCTGCGGTTTTCCGGGCAAGGTATGAGTCGCAGGCTATACTTTGTAGACGGAAGAGGGCAAAGATGTCGTACAGGAGAGCAGGGATAGAGGCATTAATTTGCCTTTTGTTTATTGCCGGTGCGGTTCCCTTATACGCAACGTTCGGTTATTCTTATGTGAATCCAAATCCGCCGATTCAAACCGAAAAAAATCATGCTGAAATTCTTGCAGACACATACGGCGGCGCTTTTACTGCCGACGGCCATAATTTTGTCGGAAGCGGCGCCAGTACCGGCATTACCGCTATTCGCGTTTATGATTTTGACAGCATAACTTATAACACCACTCACATTTATACCCATGAAGAAACCGACGTTGACCAGATATGGTCGGACGGCGTGCTGACGATTACCGCGTACGCCAGGTACGCAGCGTATAATCAATCATTCGGGTGGAACGGGGGAGGAACAGGCGGACAAAATTACCAGGAGCTTGTCAACCAATCCGACATAGGCGGGCCGGGGCACACTTTCGAGATAACGGCCGGCCAGGAATTTCTCTGGGGCCATCAGGCACAAAGCCGCGACTGGTGGGAGTCTGATAAAAAGGAATGGTGGTCGCGCGATTCGGAAAATTCGTGGTGGGGTTCGGAAGACCACATGGTTACGTATTATATGCAGGGCGCTGGCGCCGGCGAAGCGGTGTGGATGATTTTCATAGAAGATGAAAAGCTCTGCGATTCCGACAAAGATTATAATGATTTCGTAGTGGAGGTTCGCGCCGTTCCGGAACCGACGACAATCGGGCTTATCGGATTAGGATTTTTGGCCTTACGCAGGAGACGCTAAGGCTTTTAGGTAATAGAGGGTGAATGGAAATCAGGGCTGTGCGAAGGTGCAGCTCTTTTTTTCTGCGCGGAAAAATCATACAAACACAAACGCGGTGAATAATATATTGTCTAAGTTACGGGCGTCTGAACGACCTGGCGGGTCAGTTCTGTAATTGTTGCGTGAATTTTGGGGTCGCTTTTTTCGGCATCGCCAATCTTGCTGCAGGCGTGCATAACCGTCGTGTGGTCCCGGCCGCCGAGGTGGCCTCCGATTTCTTCAAGGCTGTGGCGGGTTAGATTTCTTGCAAGATACATACAAATCTGTCGCGGCATTGTAATGCTCTGGCTGCGTTTTTTGCTTTGCAAGTCGGCCAGGCGAACGTCGTAATGGCGGGTTACAACGTCAATGATATCGGTGATGTTGATATTGCGGGCCGAGCTTTCAAATTCGCTGCCGAAAGTTGCCGACGCCAGTTCCATTGTTATTTCTGTGTTTTTTGTTATAGCATTTGCCTGCAGAGTCGTCAGCGCACCTTCAAGCTCCCTGATATTGGCGCGAACTTTGCGGGCGATGTATTCTGCAACTTCATCCGAAATTTCGAGGCCCCTGAGATTTGCCTTCTTTTTTAAAATTGCGACACGGGTATCGTGGCTGGGCGGGTCGATGCGTGCGACAAGGCCCCAGCTGAAGCGGCTGATAAGTCTTTCTTCGAGGGCGGGTATATCAGCAGGGCTGCTGTCTGCGCTGAGGATTATCTGCCGGCTGTTGTTGTACAACGCGTTAAAGGTGTGGAAAAATTCTTCCTGGCTCTGTTCGCGGTCGCTGAGGAACTGGACATCGTCTATTACCAGCGCGTTGACGGTCCTGAACTGGTCCTGGAAGCCGGCCAGGTTGCCGTGCTCGATTGCCTGAATAAAACCGTTGACGAATTCTTCACAGCTTAAAAACGCGATAACGCCGCCGGGGGCCATCGTGTGACAAACCGCGTGCAGCAAATGCGTTTTGCCCAGACCGCTGTTGCCGTAGAGGAACAGCGGGTTGTAGGTATTGCCCGGCGACTGGCTGACTGCTATGCAGCTTGCGTGTGCGAGGCGGTTGCACGGGCCGACGACGAAATTATCGAACGTGTAATCGGGATGCAGCTTGAATTGTCTCTGGCGGAGACTGACGGCGGAATCGGTTTTTTCGCCGTTTTCAACCGTAAAGCCAATGGTAACGAGATGGCCGGTAATCTGCTGGGCGGCGAGGGTGAAGATTTTGCCGCAGTTATCTTCGAGATACTGTCTGCGTGCGTGGTCCTGGCATCCGATTAGGAGCGAGCCGCCGTTGAGATGTACGAGCCGCAGCTGGTCAAACCAGTTCCGGCTGTTATGTGCGTCGAGGCGCCTGGCACGAGCGACGATATCTGCAAAAATCTGCTCCACATCCTGTATTGCCAAGATTGTACTCCTGCGACAAATCCCGAAACTTTAACCGCCAACCGTTCATTCTATGGACATCTGCAACAACTTGCTGAAAGCTGTTCTTCCCTGAACCAAAGCAGTGTTCTGAATCTAATAAAATAACCGCTATTTGTCAAAAACAAAATGTGAGAAAGTTTGAATCGGAAACGTATTTTTAACGGATGCGAACAGGCAAAAAACGCGGTGCCGGATTGGACTTGAAATTTTTGGTTTTTTCTGCGAAACTTTGCGATTAAGTAAATTTTTGAGGCGACCGTATGGGTATATTTACAAAGACCGTTGACTATATAAAAGACCGGCTGGGTAAAACACGCGATAAAATCAGCTCGTCTTTTTCGTCGATTATTACTATGGGCAGGAATATCGACGATGAGCTGCTCGACAAGCTGGAAGAGACGCTGATTAGCGACGATATCGGAGTCGAGACCACCGCCAAGCTGATAACGGAACTGCGGGACGCGTATCGCAGTAAAAAAATAATTAACACCGACGATATTATTCCATTTCTAAAACAGCATATTAAGGATTACTGGCCCGCACAGGACAGGCAGCTGAAAATTTCCAGTACCC
>JBBABK010000230.1:0-3792 GCA_041657685.1 Phycisphaerae bacterium
CCCCCATAACGACGTACGCCGCGATAATCAATGTGAACACCAGCAGCGCGACGCTGTAATCGATATTGAATTGTGTGGATATGTATTCGCATCCTCCGATGAGCACGGCCGCGGAATAGAGCGGGATAAACAGAAATATCACCAGCCCGCAGAACACCTGTATGAATTTACTGTCGAATCTTTTGCCGAGCAGTTCAGGAAACGTGTGCGCATCCAGCCGGTGTCCCATCCTGCGCGTTGGAATCCCCAGCCCCACGAAGGCGATGAAAATCCCGACGAAAATATTCAGGAACACGAGCCATATAAGGCTCATTCCGAACAAACCCGCAACGCCGCCGAATCCGA
Organism: Phycisphaerae bacterium; assembly: GCA_041657685.1. Classification (GTDB taxonomy): domain Bacteria; phylum Planctomycetota; class Phycisphaerae; order Sedimentisphaerales; family Anaerobacaceae; genus JBBABK01. The sequence continues at coordinate 346 of JBBABK010000230.1, forward strand.
CAATCGCGCTGGTCGATATGAAAGTCGCGCCGTAGCTCAGCGCCATTACGAAAGGATGAATCTGCCTGCCGCCGATGAGATAATCGCTTGCGGTTTTGGTCTTGATGTACCCAAGCCACCCCAGGCACGCCACGGCAAATATATAAACGACAACAATAAAGATGTCGAAAAAACCGACTTGACCGTCCATAGTCTTCTTCTCCGAGTCACCACTATTTTGTTCACATCACCTGCTGGATTAAGGAATATTACAAAATCGTCGGCTCCGATGCAATACTTGCTTTTATGCGTCCCCGGCTGTGCATTTGCTTGACAAAGCAATCCAAATAATCAATAATCGCTAATCGATTATTGGTTAAATTGCCCAGGTGGCGGAATTGGCAGACGCGCTAGCTTGAGGGGCTAGTGGGCGTAAGCTCGTGCTGGTTCGAATCCAGTCCTGGGCATTTTTTTATTTGTGCAGGTTATAAAAAAAGCAAGCTACCACGCCGAGTTGGCTTTTTCTCCGACGGCCTGGCTCCACTGCTTTCGGCCTCGTTCGAATGCAACACTGTCAGGTGTAATCGAGGCCACTTGAATCTTGCCAATCTTATCGCCGACGTGCACAATCTGCGAACCGATGAGCGCGGTGGGGTCGTCCTGCGAAAAAACAATACCTGTCACCACACCGTCAGGACTCGGCTGTGCGGGATTCATTACCTGGTCTTTCAGCTTGTTTTCCAAATCTGCCAATCTTACGTTAATTGCATATTGTCTGTGCTTTTCGATTCGAGCCTGTTCTGCCGCATATTGCTGCAGGATATCGGCATACTCGGCCCGAACCTGGTTTTCAGCAACCGCTAATAATCTCGGCGGCAAATTAAGTTTTTCTATAGTCGGTGTTAAATGACTTTGAAATTTTTTCATCAGCTCCGAGTAATAAACATCGTTTTTCAAATCGATGCCGTTCAGTTGCAGCACCTGTTCGTCATAGATCGCCCATCCGAGAAAACTTGCATCAACTGTTTTGGTGATTTGAAATGCCTGAGGTACCGGTAAGCTGTTCAACTGCTCACTATAATTATTTTCAATACTATGTTTTAGAGTCTCTGTATACCGGTCAATTTCGTCGAGTCTTGCCTGCTGCTCACTTGAAATTCCGTTTTGCGCAAATGCCGTGCCGCAGGTAAAAAGCATCACAGCCGTTAAAATAAGAGCGGTTTTCATTTGAGTTTCTCCTCGTTTTAATCTTCTCAACACTCCGTTGGCGTTCCTGGCCGTCCCTCGATGCTGGCTAATTTATAATACAACTTACCCGCCGTTTGTCAATGATTTATAATCAGCCTCCAATATCAAGTCAATCCGAGCCGTTGTGCCTCTTCGTACAGGCCGTACTGCTTCATTTTTTTGAAGAGCGTTGTGCGGTTAATATCCAGTGCCCGAGCGGTTTCCTGGCGGTTCCAGTGATGCTGCTCAAGGGTCTGACGAATAATATTTTTTTCAGGGCCGGTCAGTGCATCCTTCAACGTCATATTACTGTAATCACCGGCCGGGCTGATAACCTCGGTGCTGATATTGGCGGGCAAATCATCGACGCCGATAAACTTGTTCTTGCTCAGCACTACCGCCCGCTCGATAAGATTTTCCAGCTCGCGAATGTTGCCGGGCCAGGTGTATCTTTCCATCGTCTCCAGGGCCTGCTCCGTGAATCCGAGCTTTTCCCGCCTGTGCTGCCTGCAGTAAAGCTTTAGAAAATGCTTCGCCAGCAGCGGCACGTCACCGACCCGCTCGGCCAGCGACGGCAGATTTATACTCACCACGTTAACCCGGTAATACAAATCCTCCCTGAATCGTCCATGTTTTACTTCATCCTTCAAATCACGATTTGTCGCCAGCAGTATCCGCGTGTCAACAGTCAGGGTTTTATTGCTGCCGACCGGCTCGAAATGCCTGTCCTGCAATACTCGCAGCAGCTTGACCTGCAGCGCAGCCGAGGCATTCGAAATCTCGTCGAGAAAAATTGTTCCGCCGTCTGCCGCCAGGAATTTGCCCTCTTTGTTCGCCACCGCACCGGTGAACGAACCTTTGGTATGTCCGAACAATTCGCTCTCCAAAAGCGTCTCCGGCAAAGCGCCGCAGCTTACCTCCACAAATGCACTCTTGCTCCTGCTGCTGTGATGATGTATCGCGCGGGCGAGCATGCTCTTGCCCGTTCCGCTCGGCCCGGTCATCAAAACCGTTGTCTTTGTATCCGCAACGGACTCGACCAGCTCGAATATCTTTGCCATCTTATAATTCTGGCTAATGATGTTGTCCAGGCTGTACCGCTGCTCGATTTGCAATCTCAGGGCCTCATTCTCGCTCATTAAATTCTGCTGCTGAAGCGCGCGTTCCACCGCCAGCCGCAATTCATCATCGATAATCGGTTTGGTTAAATAATCGTATGCTCCCTGCTTAATCGCCTTGACCGCGCTGTCTATCGTTCCGTACGCGGTAATCATTATCACCACCGTCTGCTGATGATTTTGCTTTATGGTTTTCAGTAATTCGAACCCGTCGCCGTCAGGCAGGTTAATATCCGTAATCACCAGTGAATATGAATTATCTTCCAGTTTCTCCCTGGCAGCTTTCAGCGAATTTGCGCCCGTCGTTTTGAATCCTTCGAGCGACAGGAATTCGCAAAGCGAATCGAGTATAATCTGGTCGTCATCGATAATCAGAATGCTTTTATCGTTCATAATTTCTCCGCGTCATTATGTTCTGCATTTGGCTTGGGCAGGTGCACTGAAAATACGCTGCCTCCGTCCGGATGATTCGCAGCAGTTATATGTCCCCCGTGACGCGCAACCAAATCCTTGCAAATAGCCAGCCCCAGCCCCGTACCTTTACCCTGTGTCTTCGTCGTAAAAAATGGTTCGAATATTGTATCCACGTCCTCTGGGTCGAACCCGTAGCCCGTATCACGAAATTCAATAACCGTATCACCGGTTGTCTCGACCATCCCGGCTATCTCGAGCCTGCCGCCGTCGGGCATAGAATCAATCGCGTTTTTAATTAAATTGCAAAATACCTGAAACAGGTTGCCGGCAGGGTACCTGGGTAAATCGCTTGCGAATTGAATTTTAATTTCAACACTGGACGCATCGCTTTTGCACGTCTTTATCGCGTCATCGATTATATGCTCCAAAGGAAGTGACTCTTCAGTCGGCAGATAATGACATCGCGAAAATTCCAGCAGTTCCCTGACTACTTTCACCATTCGCAAAATTCCCTGCCGCGAATTGCTCAAATACTCATTGAGTTTGTCTGTGTTGTCCGTCTCCACGCTTCGGCTGGCAAGATTGATGTATCGAAGTATCCCGTCCAGGGGGTTGTTCAACTCGTGCGCAATCTTAGCGGTAAATTTCCCTATCGCCGCAAGCCGTTCCGTCTCCGCCTGATTTTTCAGCAGGCCGTTTTCCTCATCGA
>JBBABK010000231.1:0-3713 GCA_041657685.1 Phycisphaerae bacterium
GCGAGCAGCTTGCCGCCGACGACCAAATCAAATTCGTCTTTGTCGAAGGCCCGCCTTATGCACCGCAGGGCAAAGACCCGGTTCCAGCCGATACCACTGCGATGGTCGGCAGGCTTGACGAAAGCCGCCAGTGGATTTTCGAAAGCCCGCTGATTTTCCTGCTCAAAAACGGCCAAATGGTCAAGTGGTGGCTCGTCGAATACCCCGATTTCGACCAGCTTCTCGAAGCAATCCTCACCGCCGAATAAGGGATTTGTTTAGCAGTCGCCGGCACGGCGACTGAAAATGTTTAAAATGCGTCATTCCCACTCGCGCGGGAATCTCTGCGGTGAAGTTTTTAACTTAATCCTTGAAGTCCTGCCGATGTTCCTGTTATAAAGAACTCTTTCACGAAACGGATTTTTTTAATCCCCGCGGTTTGCTGTCGGAGACAGCAGCGGGGGGTTATTCGAGGCGGGCCGTAGATGATTACCGCAGGGATGCACAAAAAACGAGGCGGGGTGGATAAACAGTGGCTAATCAGCCCGCTCGACAGCCGCCGCGACCAGCTCGCACACAGCCTCAAAATCTCGCCCGTCGTCGCACAGGTACTCATCAACCGCGGCATCGTCGATATCCACCAGGCCGCCGCGTTTCTCAGGCCTCGCCTTACCGAGCTAATCCCGCCGAACCGAATGCCCGGCGTTGCGAAAGCCGTCGAGAGAATCAAAACCGCAATACTCCAAAAAGAAAAAATCACCGTCTACGGCGACTACGACGTCGACGGCATCACCGGCATATCAATCCTCTGGCATTTGATTCAAATACTCGGCGGCTCCGTCGATTACTACATCCCGCACCGCGTCGACGAAGGCTACGGCCTCAATCGCGAAGCCGTCGAATCGCTCGTCCGCGAAGGCACGCAATTACTGATTACCGTCGATTGCGGAATCACCGCCGTCGACTCCGCCAAACTCGCAAAAGAATTAAATCTCGATTTAATCATCACCGACCATCACCGCCCCGGCCCGGAACTTCCGCAGGCAGTCGCGATTGTCCATCCCGCGCTGGATAAAACATATCCCAATCAGGATTGCTCCGGCGCAATGGTCGCATACAAACTCGCCTGGGCGCTGGCCGAAGCGTTCAGCACCGGACAAAAACTCGATGCCTCGCTTCGCGAATTTATGCTAAATGCAACCAGCCTCGCCGCCGTCGGAACAATCGCCGACGTTATGGATTTAAAAGGCGAAAACAGAATCCTCACCAGCTACGGCCTAAAAAGTCTCGCCGAGTGCAAACTCTCCGGCGTAAAAGCTCTAATCGAAACCGCCGGCCTCACCGGCGAAGGCCTCGACAGCTACGATATAGGATTTCGCCTGGCGCCGATGCTAAACGCCGCAGGCCGAATGGGCCACGCGCGACTCGCCGTCGAATTGCTCACCAGCGACAACGACGCCCGCTCGCTCAATATCGCCGAATACCTCAAACAGCAAAACGAGCTTCGTCGCCGCTGCGAAAGAAAAATCTTCCAGCAGGCCTGCGAAATGATTACGCACCGCCAGCTCAATCACCCCGACCGCAAAAGCATCGTCCTCGCCTGCCCCGACTGGCACGTCGGAGTAATCGGAATCGTCGCCTCACGCATCGTCGATAAATTTCACCGCCCGACAATTCTGTTGAATAATTCCGAACCCCTTGCGCAAGGCTCCGGCCGTTCCGTCGAAGGCTTCGACCTGCTCGCCGGTATATGCTCCTGCTCGGCGCACCTGACAAACTTCGGCGGCCACGCGATGGCAGCGGGTGTGCGAATACCCGCCGACAAAATCGAGCAGTTCGCGCTCGATTTCGAATCATACGTCACCGATAATTTACTCGACCAAATCCTCACCACGCAGGTGCACATCGACGCCGAATCGCCGCTCGAACATTTCAGCCACGATACCGTCAGGCAATTACAACTGCTCGGCCCGTTCGGCCAGGGCAATCCCAAGCCGCTGTTCGTCACCAAAGGCGTAAAGCTCGCCGCCCAGCCGCGCCGCGTCGGCGCACGCAGCGACCATTTGCAGATTGCCGTCACCGACAATACGAATTCAATCCGCTGCATCGGTTTCGGAATGGGAAAACTCGAAAAGAAACTGCTCGAAAACGAATGTTTCCACGTCGCATACGAGCCGGACATCAATCATTTCAACGGCTCATCAACCGTCCAGCTCGTATTGAGTGACATCCAGTTCGATTAGATTCGTTCTGATTAGCCCGCGGACCTGTGCCGCGGGTGTGTTTGGCCCTGCCGCTTTACGGCAGGGGATTATTGTTTAGCAGTCGCCGGTTTACCACGGCGTAGTCCCGATGCCTTTTATCGGGACGAAGACGGGTACGGCGACTAAAAAAATACCATTCCGCGGGAATCCGCAATCATCTTAAAACCTTCACGTCCTCGATTTCGAACTGGCCGAGATTAAACAGCAATCCGAAATAATCCTCCAGTTCGCCGCTGCCCGACGCAAGTGCGATATGTCCCGCGTCGTATCCTCCCCTGCCGGAACCCCTGAAAGCCGAGTCCAGCCCGACCCACCTGTTGCCGATAAAGACCTCCGTCCACGCGTGCCCGCCGAACACATCTTTATTACCCATAAATTCATCGACATACGCCACGCCCACAACGACCCGCGCCGGTATTCCCGCCGCTCGACACATCGCCGCCGTCAGCACCGCGAATTCCGTGCAGTCCCCCTGTTTGCTTTGGGCAACCTCCGCTGCCGACGCATAACCCACCGACAAATCCTTCTGCTCGATATAATTACCGACGAACGCCTCGATTTTCCTCACCGCCTCCGCCGCGTTCCGCGTATCGCCTATTGCCTGTTTTGCAAGCTCTTTGATTTTCTCATCATCGCTCTGCACATACCTGTTCGACTTCAACGCATCCAGCACTTCCTTATCTCTGCCGCGATAACCTAACTGCGTCCTGCCGGGCATAAACGCGGGACTTACAATCACAAGCACGCTGCCGTCTTGCATTACTTTCACTTTTTGATTGTCGTCCGACGGAATTTTGAAATCCGTCGCGCTCCCCGTCGGCCGTATCTTGTATCTCGCCGACTTGGCCGCCTTGATATTTTTCATCGGCTTAGGACTCTTGATAAACGTCTTTCCGAGCAGTTCCGTCGGCTCAGTTTCCTGAATCGCAAAGCCCTTGTCGCACGCGACCATTTCAAGCTTAATTCCCATCATTGCCGTCTGTGTCTTCAGTGTGTTGAATTCATCATCTACATACGAAACGCTCTTCACCGCGCCCGTAAACATATTAACCACGCTTTCAACTTCCGTCAGCGTCACCATCTTGCCGAGCAAATCAACATCCCTCTTCGGCCCCACTCTGATTTTCGTTTCTGCCGCCTGCATCAGCGACGGACTGAACATCTTCAGCGAATACTCCGTTCCCTCAGCCAGCCCTTTTTCCTTTTGAATTAATAACATCCCTTCCGCCATCACCGCTCCGGCTGGCCATTGAAAATTTTTTGTTTGTTCATATTGACCCGTCGTACTTACTATACTGACGTTCCCGTCCGCTGCGACCCTGCCCGTCATAGTCGTTCGCCACATACTCATATCCTGCATCGCCTCGAAGCCAATCGGCTCGCCCTTTGCCGTCTCGATGCACGTCTCGTTCGTGGCGATGGTAATCGGCACGCCCATCCGGTTAATCGTCATCATTACCCGGATGGGCG
>JBBABK010000232.1:0-3736 GCA_041657685.1 Phycisphaerae bacterium
AATCAAATAGTGTTCAAGGCGATTCTTCGTCCGGGTGACGTGATTTTGAGTCTCGATTCGAGTCACGGGGGACATCCCTCACACGGCGGCAGTGACTCGCTTGCAGAAAATATTTATAAAATCGAGCGATACGGCGTCGAACAGACAAGTTTTGTATTCGATTATGAAAAAATTCTGGCCAAGGCAAAAGCGGTTCGGCCTAAGCTGATTCTGTGCGGGGCGAGCGCTTATCCGCGAGTTATCGATTTTGCGAAATTCCGCACGATAGCTGATGAGGTCGGAGCGTACCTGCTGGCTGATATTTCGCATATCGCCGGGCAAGTGATTGCGGGCGTTCATCCCTCACCGATAAACGCCGCTCATGTCACGACCACCAGCACTTACAAAGCGGGCGGGCCTCGCGGCGGACTGATATTGTCGGGCGGCGATTTTGAAATGTCCGTTGAAACATCGGCGGGAACGATGCCGTTGTTCGAGGCAATCAGCATTGCCACTTTTCCGGGGATGCAGGGGACGCCTTATTTTAATAACATCGCGGGAAAGGCGGTGTTTTTCAAAGAGGCGCTTAGCACCGCTTATAGACAGCGGCAGCAGAAAATCGTGAATAATGCAAAAACACTTGCGCATTGTTTTGTTAGTTCAGGATTCGATGTACTGAGCGGCGGCACGGACAATCATATGATTTTGATTGATATCAGCCGGTCAAAGGAGGGCTTAAGCGGCGTCATCGCGCAGCAGGCACTCGAACAATGCGGCATCGTAGTGGATTCGTTCAGGCTTCCGTTCCAGCGGGGCGAAATGCCTGCGGCGGGCGTGCGGCTCGGTACGCCGATAGTGACCATGCGTGGAATGGGGCCTGAGCATATGAGCACGTTGGCGAAAATGACTTCGGATGTTCTGAAAGAAATAAACACAAACTGCCCCGATAAATATGACTTAAAGCAGGAAACATCGAGCAAAATTCGCGATATGGTCGGGGATATATGCCGGCGTTTTAGTCTGGCTTAAGTTCGCAAATCGCCGGCGTTCGCCTGCATTTCAAATAACCCCAAAACAGGTACATCAAAATTGTTTGAACACTCAGCCTGTTTTGTTAGAATACTTACTTTGGCTGAGAGTTGGATTTCACAAACAATAAAGCGACCACATTTAAGGCTGCAAGATGAACGGTTCCTTAGTTAACCAAGACAAGAGATTCAGCAATTTCTGGCTGATAGCAGGCTTGCTATGCATTTTGCTTACGGTAAGTATGAGCAGGGACATTTTCAGGCCTTTCTACGGCCTGCACAGCTGGGGAGAATCTCATCCATACTGGAACGCAAGGGTTCATCTCAATTACGGACTCGGCTACACAAAGGGTATGATGACCAAGGCGGTAGGCAACCCGCCTACTGAACATCCGCTGAGATACTTAAACCATCCTCAATTACAGGCTCTCATTCATACTGTCTTTATGGCCGTGCTTGGTACGGATGAATGGACTTTGCGCTCTGTCAATATTGCGATGACGGTTATAAGTCTGCTTATTTTTCTTAAGATACTTCGCGACCTGCTGGATGATAAAACGGCCCTGTTAACCGGGCTGCTTTTCTGCCTGCTTCCTTTAATCGGATATTTCGGTACGAACTATTATATGTACCCGTTCGCCCTGGCGGCGATATGGTTTTATTTGGTGATAACAGGAAATTTGAAAAACGCGCCGCAACCCGGCAGGTTTCACTGGACAGGGCTGGCATTATCGCTGTTTTTTGCCATCCAGATAGCGTGGGAATGCTTTTTCTTCGCACTTGCAATAGGCATTCATTTCGTTTTCAGAAGTCTGAAAAATTATATAAGGAAAAAACAACTGCCGGATTTCAAACTGCTTGCCGTGCTTACAATTGCACCATTATCCAGCCTGCTAATTAACATTCTAGTTATGACCGCAGGCAACGGCTGGGACTGGAGCCATTTTGGCAAAACTTTCCTTTGGAGGTCCACTACCGGCGAGATGCAGCAGCATGACTGGCATGCATGGTTTGCCAGGCTTTGGGAGTTCGCCGTAATCAATTTCACTCTGCCGATTCTTATTATCGCGATAACCTATTTGACAATCGGCCAATTATTGGCGTTTATAGAAAACAAAATGAACGCTGACAACGGCCAAAGGCCGAGACAATTTCCACAGTTTTGGCTCTTCTTAATGATACCTGTTTTCCAATTATTCATACTAAAGGGGTGTCTGTGGCAGCATCAAACATGGGAAAGGCCTTTGACGTTTATTGTCACGATAGCCGCCGCCCAGGGTATTATGCTTTCAGGCGACCTGGCAAAGAAAATTCATAAACGTTTAGCTGATATAGTCGTACTTGTCCTGATTGGAATCATACTTATAGCAAGCGTTAAGGGCACTAATCACTATTATAACATCCGGTGGCAGTCACCAAATAAAATAAAAATGTTTCAGCAGCTGAACAGTATGATTCGGCCCGATAAGAGGCTGTTGAGCTTCGAAGATTTCATTGTCAATCAGGGCGGTGAGGCCAAGATACCTTTCATCAGGCCGGAGATTGCGTGGTATCTTGACAGACAAATAACACAGGCCACAAGCTTGGAAGAGGTTGAAAAGTATGCCGAGACCGGGCTTTATCCTTATTATCTTATTCCCAACGTGCCGCAGCTTCAGCCGTTTATACAACAGCTGCAACAAAGGTATAAACTTGAGAACTATATCGTGGGCGACCCCGGTGAGCTGAATGACGGCAAATTCTACAGGGCAGCGATGATGAATTATTTAATTTTTAATCTTAACAGCAGCAAATAAAATTATGAAGAAGACAATCGTAATCGGTTTCGACGGGGCCACGCCCCAATTAATAAAAAAATGGTCGCAACAGGGCAAGCTGCCGAATTTCAGCAAAATACTCTCGGATGGTGTATACGGCGACCTGGAAACCACTATTCCGCCCCTGACTCCCTGCGCATGGAGCTCGTTTATGACCGGGAAAAACCCCGGCAAACACGGAATCTATGATTTTTTTTATCTCGATAAACAGCATGAAATAAAAATAAACACATCAAATTCCAGAAGCGCGAAAGATATCTGGGAAATTCTAAGTGAAAATGACTTCAAGTGCTTTGTCTTTAACGTTCCCTTCACTTATCCTCCCAAAAAAATAAAAGGGCTGATGGTAACAGATTTTACGACGCCTTCAACGGATTCGGAGTTCACATATCCGGTATCACTGCGCGAAACGATATTAAAGAAATATACCGGCTTCGCTTTTTCTGAAAAAAGCAAATACGCTGAAAACTACAAGGCCCGCAGGGACTTCCGAAACGATGTCTTCAATCTTGCGGACCTTAGATTTAAAATTGCGAATGACCTGATAAAGGAAAACGAGTGCGACTTTTATATGGTTACGTTTATGATAGCCGACCATATCCAGCACTGGTACTGGAAATTCATGGATAGGGAGCATCCTGATTATATCAAAGATGACAATTTCGAAAAAACGATAGAAAACGCGTACATCAAGCTGGATTCCTTTCTCGGCGAGTTAATGAAAACCTTTTCCGGGCACAATATTTTTATTATGTCCGACCACGGCTCGGGTCCTTATTACCAGGATGTGACATTGAACAACTGGCTGATGGACCAAGGCTATCTATGTATGAAGAAAAACCAGTCTGCCTTTAAGAACGTATTAGGCCGTATCGGGGTTAATAAATTAATAACCTTCGGCTTAAATATCGG
>JBBABK010000233.1:0-3734 GCA_041657685.1 Phycisphaerae bacterium
TCGACTGACCCGTTGCGCAATTGGTTACAAATACAACTCCTGTCGCTGATGATAAACTGCTGCTGACAATAAGCAGCGACGTTCTGGCTAAAGATTTAAAGATAGACGCACCGCACCTGGTTTGGCTAAGTGATAACTATATCGACCTGCTGCCAGGCTCGCAGGCGGTTTTAGAAATGCAGTTCGATTGCCCGCTAAACAATTATCAGCCCGAAATAAATATTACCTGTGCGGCTTCGGCGCTGATAATTTAGTTATTTGCCGCCTCGCATCATTTCCATATAAGAGCTTGTTCCACTATCGTCGCCCTGCGATTCAACGGACCGACCTCCGACTGCTTTGCTGCGTTGCCGTATCGGTTCTTTCTCAACCCTCATCGAGCTGTGAATTTCATTATACATACTTAACAAGCCGCTCGACCAGTTACGCTGACTGACAGGAGCAGAATCTATATCATTGCCGTTGTAGCTGTAATACATCTCGAAATGTTCATTAGGCTTCATATTCCTGCCCTCGGTCCAGTCTGAAATCTCAACCGCGTCGACCATCATTGCCGACGTGCTGAAATTGACAATCTCCGGAATCAGAACCCCCTGAGCTACTTCCCCCTGCGGCTGCGGCGCTTCGAGCCTGCCAATCACTTCGCCCGGCTCGACCACATAATCCTTGTTGTACCAATTACCGAGAGCGTACCGGCATACTTCAACCTGTACGGAATCAGCAGCTTTTTGAATTTCCTTGGCGAAGAAGTACACACGCTTTGGAACCTCAACAGTACCGGCATCGGCATAATCGCTCCAGATAATTACTTTGTCCTTATATTCTTCACTGTCGGCGGCCAGTTCCTGCGTGCCTGCAATGGGATTAAACACCCCGAGCCGAATCCGGTACCTGTAAATACTGCCCGGTTCGACCGTATCGTCCATTGCCCAGAATAAGAGTGAATCACTTTCCTCGCTAAACTGCGTATCTCCGGTTATCGATGCAAGCTCGAACTCCTCATAAACATCCGTGATGGTTTGCCTTTCCTGTTCCCTTTTCTGCCGTAATTCCTCTTTTTTATTGTCCCTGCTGTCCCTGCTCATCACCGGACGGTTCCTGCGTGATGAGCTTTCTCCCCCGCCGCCCCCACCGGTGTAAGCACTCAAGCCTCCGCCGCCCCCGCTGCTGTCGCTACTGGTTCTTGTTGCCGATGAACGCCTGCTGTCCCGCGCGCTGCGGGCACTTGCCATCTGCTGTTCACGTTCTTTTTTCATTTTCTCCATTTCAGCACGACGTTCGGCAGCTTCCATAGACTTAACTACATTAATATACATTTCATGAAAACTCGGAGGAAACCATTCCTCTGCCGCCGAGGCGATATCATAAGAATCGGGCTGAAGAAGAGAACTCATAACCAATGGCTTGCTGAATTGCAGCATTCGAACTTTCAGACCCCCGCGGGGCAAAGCGTTTATGTCCTCGACAATTTTAAACATCGAACTCATACCGTCAATTTTCAACCGTGGAACCTGCTCCCATTGTCCCCATTGGCCGTCTTTCTCAAGCTTGCTGCGTTCAAGCTGCACCGCCGCGAATACCGGTTTAGCCAAATTAAGGTCACGCCACTGCGGCTTAACAGAAGGGCCTGCAAAATTCTCATAAAAAGATTCATACAACTGTCCGACCTGCAGTTTTGCTTCGACGGTCACAAGGTCAAGGTCGTTGGGCTCGACATCCGCTTTTTCATAGCTTTCGCCCATTCGAAGCTCATGGACAGGAATATACGCCAGAGCGCGAATCATTCCCGCCTTCGCCTCATTTATTACCGGCGGCTGAGGAACTGAGTACTGCCGACCGTCCCAAACTTTCTCATTAACCGGCAAAGGAACCTCCGGCCAGTAAGATGTATCAATACTGCCGACAGGGTCGTCAAATGCCAATACATACCGGGCATATTGATTCGCATCTTCAAGCTGCTCCTGAACCGGCTTTGGAGGAAGAGAAAGATTCGCCTGCAGCATTTCAGCCTGTTGTGCGATTTTTTCATCTACCTGCCCCGGCGCGTATTTGCGACCCTGGTAGTCGACGGAATTCGGCGTTATTATCACCCTCGTAAACAAAACCCACAAACAGAAGATTCCAATGATGGGCAATATAATTTTTTCTATATGCTCCGATATGAAATTGCCGCCTTTGCTCGCCATTATTAATCCTCCACTTCTTTTCCGGGACTCTTTATAAACTCCGGTTCGACTTCATCGTAACCGGCCCGCTCGAATATGTATTCACAAATAAGTTCGAGGCTGACAATCGAACCGTCTCCGTAACGATACAGCTCATTATCGCTGTCATTCACATTAACAGGCTGAATATTGGCTTCGAGTATTGTTATCTGGTTGTGCCTGAAAACCTGCTCAGGCTCGTCACCTGAAAAACCTTTAAAGGTGTGTTCCTTAACCCTGCAAAGCTCTTCCATAAACGGAAGAACTTGTCTCCTGTCGATAATAACGGAAAACTCAAACTGGACCACATCATTCTGCTCGTTTGAAACACGACCGGTATGCCCCACCGTCAAACTGTCATTAAAAGATTTGACATAACTTGGCAGAACAATTTGCCAGCTCTGCTGCTGATCAGACTTGCCGAAGTCCAGGCCCGCCAGCCGTTTAACGGGACAATCAATTACACTGGAGCAGTCGCTGTTCATCGAACCTATTGTTTTTAGAACGTCTTCGATAATCCAGTATCCAAGCTGAAAATACCAGCATTGTTCAACCGCATTAATAGAGTTCGTATATGAAAAAGCCGAATTTAAGCCGGCTCTCTGCTTATCCCAGTAAAGATAGCCGGGAATATCAGCGGGAATTGCTGAAAACGACGCGTTGCTCGCAACCGAACGGCAAATTTCTTCAGCTATCATTCGTTCCACATCGCCAAGCTGGCTCAATGAGAATTTCTGCGCACCCCCAACAGTACCCGGTGCTTTCGCACCCGGGACCGACTGCCTGACCGCTCGTTCCATTTCCGCTGCTGTAGGGCCGCTATGCGCGTTATATTGTGCGAGCATGTCCTCTATGCCCTGACGATACGCCTGGCCGAACTGCCAAAACAATTCTACCTGAGTGCCTTTCGGTTCAGGAAACAACTGGTAGCTCAACAGTTCCCGCCTGGTTGTTTGAATCATTAGTTTTTCTAAATTATTCGCGTCGGCCTCAAGTACATCCTGATACTTTTTTTCTATTTCACTTTGTCCGGCTGAAATCGGCTCCGAACTATACGAGTTCACCGTTTGCGCGAGCTTTAGAGAACTTTTTTCAACCTTTGCCTGCAGCCTCCTGCTCAAGAAACCATTTACGCCGAGTAAAATCACTGCGATGCCAATCAGCACTATCGGTATGATGAAAACCGAGTAATTTCCGACAGACGAAAGTTTGCCGAGCGATTCTTTTAGTTTCGATACGTCGATTTTAAAATTTAAATCCATAATTCAGTCCAAAAAATCGTACCATTTAGCAGAAGTATCTTAAGAATTCGGTCCATCGTTCCAGCGAAGTTTGAACTTAAGAATAAACCAGTAATCGTTGTCCTGATAAATCTTTCTGCCCCTGTTATCCATCCGCTCACGCCCTGATTCATCTGTCGCCGGGGTTGCACTTATTACTTCTTTGGTCATCGGGTCAATTAAAATCACCTGAGCTTTGCCCGTCTTGGGGTCTGTAATTGTTTTTTCTTCTCCTATTCCGTCAGGTATC
>JBBABK010000234.1:0-3734 GCA_041657685.1 Phycisphaerae bacterium
ATTATCGCAGGCCCGATGACAAACACGTGGTTCGGCTTTGGCTCGCGCTGGCAAATCTCTTTCAGCGGCTCGGTTACAAGGGCCTTTCGGCCGTGCGAGCCGTCATCGGTCGTTATTATTAATTCATCGCTTGTTTTTGAGAATTGTTCTTCGAGAATCAGCAGCTCTTTGTTGCGTGCGCCTATTATCGAGATAACTTTATTGCCTGCCTCTTTGAGTGCCGTTGCGATTGGCAGTAAAGGCGCGCTGCCTATTCCGCCGCCGACGCAAACTATCGTACCGAAATTCTCAACGTGCGTCGGTGTTCCCAGCGGCCCGACGATGTTATCGATAGTATCGCCCTGCTTCAAATCTGCCAGTTCCGCGGTGGTTTTGCCGACCCGCTGCCATATAAGCGTTATAGTTCCCGTTTGCGGATTAGCATCGGCAATCGTCAGCGGAATTCGCTCGCCGTATTCGTCCCTGATGCAGACTATGACGAACTGCCCCGCTTTGCGCGCTTTCGCAATCAGCGGAGCCTCGATTTCGGCAGTGAATACGTCCTGCGAAAGCTGTTTTTTCAATATTATTTTATGTGCCACTGATTTACCCGTTCCACCAAGGTTAACCGAAAAAGGGATTGTCGCAAAATTGACTCCCGATGTCAAGCCGCCCGCGCAGCAGGATTCGCTGTTAAACTGATTAAAAAAAAAGACACGGCGTATATGCCGTGTCTTTATTAATTGCTATACCTTGTACCCTACACGCTGTACGCTGTTTTAGAGCAGCTCGTCAATGGCGGCGATTATATCCTTTTTACTTGTAAGGCCGACCCATTTTTTCTTCACTTCGCCGTCTTTGAAAAGTATCAGCGTTGGAATCGCGCTGATGTTGAATTCCATCGCCGAGTCGCGCGCATCGTCGGTGTTGAGTTTGCATATGCTGGCCTTGCCGGCGTAATCGTTCGCAACTTCATCGAGGATTGGGGCCATCATTTTGCACGGGCCGCACCACGGCGCCCAAAAATCCACCAGTACAGGCATTTCGGAACTATGAACCGTCTCATCGAAAGTCGAATCGTTCAGTTCTATAAGATTACCAGCCATCGCAGAATCCTTTCACAAAACTATCGCAAAGATTGTACGCCTGCCGGCCGCTCAAGTCAATCAATTATTCTGCTCATCCTGCCCGGCGGATTGGTCATAATCATTAAGAATTTCTGTTGTTTCTTCTTTCGCGGATTTGGCAGGCAGTTCAACAATTGGATACGCATCCTCCGCGGGCAAAATCGCTCCAGCCTGCGATGTTTCTTCGTTTGAAACAAATTCAGAAATGGGAATTGCCGGCGTCTGTTCAATTTGCTCCTGCTGCGGTTCGGCTTGTTCATCTTCCGCCCGATTCGATGAGGCCATAATAATCCTCTGAATCACCAGCTCTGCTGGTTCGTCGGTTAATGCCTTAATGTGAATATCGCCGTTCGGTTGCGACTGCTCACAGCCGACAAGCCCGTCGCGAATCAGCTCGAGAAGCGCGAGAAACAGCCCCACCATCACAAGGCGGTTCGGTCGACTCTCGAATATCCGCGCAAAAGGCATAGCCCCTTCGCTCTGCAATCGATGCAATAGTTCGATTTGATAAAGGTCGATCGGCGTATCGTCCTGGATATGGCTGATATCGAATGACGCCCCCGTCGCCTGCAGCAGCGTATCGAACGCGCTCAACAAATCCCACACGCTGACCTGGTCGAGGTCGACTTCCGGCTCGCTGCTGTCTTTCAATTTATCGATAATAACAGCGGGCCGCGGCTGTCTTTGCTGCTGCTGCTGTGCGCAGGCATCGAGCAGGTTGGCAGCATCCTTGAATTTTTTGTATTCGAGCAATTGCCGAATCAGCTCGGTCCGCGGGTCTTCGAAATCCTCCGCATCGATACTGTCCGGCTCGGCCTTGGGCAGCAGCATAGCCGATTTGATTTGCAAAAGACTCGAGGCCATTACGAGGAAATCGCCTGCCAGGTCGATATCGAAATTTTTCAGTATCTCGATGTACTGGATGTACTGGTCGGTAATGCTCGCAATCGGAATATCATAGATATCCACCTCGTCCTTGCGAATCAGGTACAGCAGCAGGTCCATCGGCCCGGCGAACACATCGAGATTTACACGATACGGCGTCAATCGCCCTCCTGCTCTTCTTCCGGAATTTGGGGAGCTTCGTCGTTAGTTTTGTTTTCTTCGAGGATTTTTCGCGCCTCGTCGGCCTTGCTTTCGAACACCTGCAGAACAGGCCCTTCGACGGCAGGAACGCCCGCGTAAACATTGGACGCGTTAGCGCCGCCGACTATCGCCTTTATGCCGAAATCTTCGAGCAACTGTTTTGCCATCTCCGCCCCGATGTAATCATCGAACTGTGCTATCGTAACCAGTTTTTCGTCCATAATTATAGCCCCACCGCTTTTCGCACCTCTTCGAACGTTTTATGCGCGACCGGCCTTGCGCGGTCGGCCCCATCCTTTAGCACCTGACGCACATAATCAATATTATTCTCAAGCTCCTGCCGCTTCGCGCGGTACGGCTTGAAATATTCTATCAATAATTCCACCAGCCGCTTCTTCGCATCGCCGTACCCAACGCCGCCCTTGCGGTATTTCTCGTCCCATTCTTTTATTTCGTTTTCGTCGGCGACGAGTTTCAGCAGCGCGAAGATATTGCATTTGTCCGGGTCTTTCGGCTGCTCGACCGGCGTCGAATCCGTGACCATTCGCATCACCTTTTTCTTGATGCTGCCTTCCGGCTCGAAGATGCCGATGGTATTGTCGTAGCTCTTGCTCATCTTTCGCCCGTCGATGCCCGGCACCACCGCCACCGATTCTAATATATAATCCCTGGGCAGTGTTAATAATTCGCCGTAGGTATTATTAAAAAATCCCGCTATATCCCGCGTTACTTCGATATGCTGTTTCTGGTCGGCCCCCACCGGTACGAGTTCGCTGTGAAAAGCGAGTATATCAGCCGCCTGGAGCACCGGATATGCGAACAGGCCGTGGTTGGGGCTGATGCCCTGCGCGACCTTGTCCTTATAGCCTGTGCATCGCTGCAACAGGCCCATCGGCGTAACGCACGAAAGAATCCACGCAAGTTCGGTGATTTCCGGCACGTCCGACTGCCGCCAGAACACGGTTTTTTCAGGGTCAAGGCCTAAGGCCAGATAATCCATCGCCACGTCGGTAATTCTCTGCGAAAGCAGTTCCGGCTTCGGCCCGCTGGTCAGAGCATGATAATCAGCGATGAAATAGAACGCCTCGTTCTCAGCCTGGAGTTGCAGATGCTGGCGCATCGCGCCGAAGTAGTTGCCGATATGCAGCTTGCCCGATGGCTGTATCCCAGATAGAACTCTCACAGACTATTCCTTAACCACGAATGAACACGAATAGACACAGATAACCACGAAAAAGTACACCGAACACCCCCAAAAGTCAAGCGATTCCGTTTAGCCCGGCCGTACACGGCCGGGGAAAATATTTAGCCCACGGACCTTTGCCGTGGATTTCTCTTTTATATTTAGCCCCTCGGCCAGCCGAGGGGGTCGTAGCTGTTTTTATTTAGCCCCGTCATCATTCCCGATTGTCTTTTATCGGGATGTGGCGGGGTTGTTTGTTTTTAAATTTAGCCCCCTAATTTATTAGGGGGTTACGTCGTTAATTCAGCCGTGGGCATTGTCCGCGGTTGTTCTCCAGCCGTAGTTCCGATGTCGTTTAT
>JBBABK010000235.1:0-3716 GCA_041657685.1 Phycisphaerae bacterium
TCCGCCAAGGGCTGCAAAGACGAGCTGCTTTTTCCAGAATTCGCTGTATATTCCCGCCCGGCTCGCGATGCTGTCTTCGAGCGGATTGCCGACCGCGTATATCGTTAAAATGCCGACTGCCACGAGGGCAACCGCCGCCGTCAGCAGTATCATCCTGACTAAAATTAACCTTCCCTGGAGAAAATTAAACATAAATAAAGGATAGCAAAAAGCCCGGCCCTGTGTAAAAAAATTAAGAAAAATCAAAATTTTTTTAATTTTTTGCAAAAATGCCTGTCTTTCTCGGACGTTTGACGCCTTTAGTTTTTGTATCGAATGTCTGTTTTTCGCTTAATATTCCATTTTTTTCGGAACCATAGCTAAAGCCCCCGTTTTGAAGGGTGTTTCAGGCGGGAAAACGGCTTTTTTACGCAGTTTGCCTATTTTTTGCTTGAATTGTCGCGGGGAGTTTGATACGCTAATGATGGTCTTCACAGTGATGTAGTGTATACAGTGTAACAACTGTATGCAGGGTCGCCTTCGGGCGAGAAAGGAGGAGTCGTTTTTAGGAGTCGAAACGCTTAGTCATTACGGCCATCCCACCGGCCGGCACGTTTTCTAAAGGCAAATTTCTGACTGTCGCCTTTGGTTTCGTGAAAAATGAGGCAACTCAAAATTTTAAAGGCGGGAAAGATTTCTGTTTTCTTTGGAAATCAAGAGTGGAATTTTTGTTCCACAACGAGAAAAGAAAGAAAGAAAGAAAGAAAGGATGTAACTATGAGAAAACTTTGTTTTGTGCTTATAGCACTACTGCTGACGGTACCGGCACTGGCTGTTGTAAATGTCAGTTGTGCCCAGGTTGGCGATGACCCCTTTGAAGTAGAGGTCAGCTATACCAGTACAGGCAGTCTTCCGAGAGCCTTCGCTCTGGATATTACAGTCGATGCTGGAACCATTATTGAGGTCACGGATGTAAATGAGAAGTTCTGGGTCTATCCCGGCACCATCCAGATCAACAATGGTAGCATCGATGATGAGGGTGACCCGGTTGCCCCGAACACGGATCCTTGTGCTCTTGGCGGCGAAGGTACGAGCGGTATGACCATCGAAATGGGTTCGTTGTATAGTCCCAACGATGTAGAGCATACCACCGGCCCTGCTGCTTCGGGAACGCTGCTTCGCTTTACAGTCAGCGACGAATGCACAGTGACAATAGAGGGCAACGGCGCTCGCGGCAAGGTGGTTCTCGAAAATACCCTCGCCGCAGATACCAATCTGCCAACTACTTGCGTGGTTGAGGCGGCTGACTGTTTATTTAACGATGGCAGCGCGGAATACACGTTGTGGAGTTCTATTGGTAAACCTGATTGTTGGTGTTATCGTAAGCAGTGTCGTGGTGATATTAATGGAACGCTTTTCCTTGCAAAGCCGGTAACATTAGCGGACCTTAATGCGCTCAAAAATGCATTTAATAAGCTTGACGCTGCTTTACCAGCTGGTGGAACGTGTGCGAATTTGGATCACGCGAAGTTCCTTAACAAACATGTGACGTTAGCGGACTTGAATATAATGAAAACATACTTCAACCTTGCTAATGCGTCTGTACCAGAATGCGATCAGGTCCCTGTCATAACAGGACCTTACAATTTCTGGACGAACTAGTTTTTGTTAAAAAGCGAACGTGAAAGCTTGAAGAATGCATTCAAGTGTTGTATTAATCAATGATGAAGATTATTTAAGAAGGAGAACGATGATGAAGAAATTGATAGTTTTATTATGTGTATTAATTGTTACATCAACAGCGAGTGCTACTATATCTTTAACTGTTAGCCAGCCAAGTACAGAGAGCCTTGCTATTGAAGTAACGGGCACTATTGACCAAGATTTATACATTGTCCTTTCAAGTAACGGAACTTTAGGAAGCTATGCTCTTGGTGTAGATGCCCCTGATCTTAGTGGTTATGCAGGCCCTACTGATGATTTAACAGGTACTGGTTTTGATCCTCCTGCTGGTTTTTCAGGACAGTATTGGGTAATGGCAACTTCTGATAATATTAATTATCCGATCACTGGCGAGTTTCTAACTGCTCTCGGTGGAGCTGCAGGAGATCAGGTTAACATCCGCGCTTTTGATGAAACGGTTGGTTATCTTGGTGATTTTGGAACAATAACACTCGTTCCTGAGCCGATGACAATCGCTCTGCTGGGTCTTGGCGGCTTATTCCTGAGACGCCGCAAATAATTAATAGCGTATAGCGTGTAGCGTATATGCGATTATTTACGCAGTAAATTTAGAGGTGTCCCGATTTCATTTATCGGGACGCCTCTTTTTTTAGCCACAGATTGATGATTTAGACGCTGATTCCGCAGAAATATAATAACATCAGACGCAGATTTCGCAGATTACGCTGTATATTAAGAATTGTTTCTGAGAGTTTCAAAAATCTTACGTTTGACTTGTAAAGATGGTCCGAAATTCAAAAGCAGCCCGACATCAATATTTGTAGCTTTAAGATAATTCACAAGTTGTGCTTCATGTTCAGGATTGAGCTGTTTTACAGCTTTTATTTCGAGAATCACTTTGTTTTCAACCAGTATATCAGCAAAGTATTCTCCGATAATTCGGTCTTCATATTTCACGCTGATTGGTTTTTCGGACTCCGCAATAAGACCGTATTTCGGCAATTCGATAAGAAGGGCATTGTGGTAAACTTTTTCCAGGAATCCGTAGCCAAGCTTATTGTGGACGTTCTGTGCTGCCTTTATTATCTGACCTGTCAATTCTGAATGCTTGTACATTTCTATTTCCTCCGAATTTAAAACTTATCGGAATAAATATAGATGATGTTTTTAGTTTCTGCTATAAATAAATCTGCGTCATCAGCGTAATCTGCGTCAAATTATTTAACCTTTACAGCGTCATCAGCGTAATCTGCGTCAAATTATTTAACCTTTACAGCGTCATCAGCGTAATCTGCGTCTAAATATTTTTTAAAAATTTCTCTTGCATTGCCTTGGGCCTTATGGTATAATTCCAAATAATCACAGGGGGCTGTGAAAACTCACCTATAAGGAAACTCGACGCAGGTTGCGCAAATGACGCAGAATTATTTATCAGAATAAGCAGGTTTTTTAAGATTGATTCAGCGGAATCAGCGAAATCAGCGTCAAAAAACGGGGCGGAAAGAAAACTCAACGTGTTGCTCTTTAGACGCCGTTTGTGCGGAAATCCGTGTAATCAGCGGCCAAAAGTGAATAGTTGAGTTGATTATCACCAGCGAAACTTGTCCGGCGAAGTCCCGATAAATCGGGATCTGTGGCTGATGAATCAGCGCAATCATTTTAATCAGCGTAATCAGTGATTTAAACCTGGCGGTATTTCAGATATACGAATGTGATGCAGACAGTAACAATTTGAAAAATCTTCGAAAGGAGGTTAGGCAGGGGTGTAGCTGAAGGTTAGTTAATTATTACAGTTAAATCAATCTTAATAAAAATTAGTTCGGACTTGTTTTTGAAAGGGAAAATAAATGAAAAAGTTGACAATTTTAGCCATGATTACAGCCTTTGTGCCGATAGCTAATGCTACTGTATCATTAAGTATTGTTCAACCAACTATAGGAAATCTTAATATTGAAGTTACTGGTACTACTGATCAAGATTTTTACATCGTTCTTTCGAGTAATGGTACTTTGAGTAATTATGCACTTGGGACAGAGGCCCCTCATCTTAGTGGT
>JBBABK010000236.1:0-3697 GCA_041657685.1 Phycisphaerae bacterium
ATCAGATCATAAAGAAATGGCTGAGCTATCGGGAAAAATCACTTCTCGAAAGAGGCTTGACAATGGAAGAGGTTTTATTTGTTCGTCGAATGGCCCGGCGTATTTCATCTATAATTCTGCTTGAATTAGACCTGAACAGCAACTATACGTCTGCTAAAGATACAGTTTTTAGTTGGAAATAAAAACAGATGCAATCCGCGGTTCCAGTTTCTTAGTGCCTTCGCGCCTTTGTGGCAAATAACTCAAAATTAAAAACTAAAAATTCAAAATTCTGCTTTACTTTTATCCAAAATTTTATATAATACTCACGTTGTTTGACAAAATGTTAATATAGGCAACTCAAAGAAAGGCAATCACAATTCAAACACCCCCGCCCATCCCACATCTCCATTTTTTACAATTTATCAGTGTTAATCTGCCTGCCCGCCGAAGTTTTAACGTAGGCGGGTGTAATCTGTGGCCAATTTCTGCGCCATCTGCGCAATCTGCGTCAAAAAATAAAACCTTTTTATGCAAAACGAACCCAATTTCAGAACTGCCCAAAAACGATGTAACTCCTTATCCCCCAATGACTAGCGTCGAGCGACAAGCGACCAGCGACGATAAAAACAAACCCAAAAACAAACCCAATTCAAAGCCAATCTAAAGCCGAACTTAGACAGCTTAGACAAAATAGGAAAGTAATTTTGAAATGCAGATTATTACATATCGTAAAGTTCTTCGTCGCGGAGGACTTTGAAGCCGATGCTTTTGACGATTTGCTCGGCGCGTTCGGCGTCGAGATTCTCAATCTCCATACAGCAAACACCTGTTTTGTTCGGCTGCAGGACAAAGCCGTATGCGTCGATGACGTTGATTTTGTTCTCGGCCAGCGCGGTTGTAAGCTTGTGCAGGTTGCCGGGCTTATCGGGAATGGAAATCGCGAGAATATCCTTCAGCGCACAGGCGCATCCCAAATCGGCAAGCGCGAGGTAGGCCTTGTCGGGATTATCGACAATGATTTTCATCAGGCCGTAATCGCCGCGGTCCTGAATCGTAAACGCGTGGATATTGATATTGCTTTTAAGCAGGTTATTTGTAATCGCGTCGAGTCTGCCGGGACGATTTTCCACAAATATATTCAATTGCTTTGTCATATTTTTCCCCTTTATTATTGCTGCGGTCTGTTATCGATAACGCGTTTGGCTTTGCCTTCGGAGACCGGCAAAAATCCCGGCTCGTGCAGTTCCACCGACGGATTAATCATAATCGAGGCACGCAGCTCGTCCTTGATTTTGCCCTTTAACATATCGAGCTGTTTTGCGTCGCCGCGGAACATCTTCGAATAAATTTCCACCTTCACGACAAGTTTATCCAGCGCCCCTGCCTTTTCGACGTGAATCTGGTAATTGGTGCCGACCTCGGGGATTTTCATTACGACTTCCTCGATTTGCGACGGGAAGACGTTGACGCCGTTGATTATCAGCATATCATCGGTTCGCCCGGTAATGCGTGACAGTCGGCGATGCGTCCTGCCGCACTCGCACTGCCCCGGTATAATCGACGCCAAATCGCGCGTGCGGTATCGCAGCAGCGGCGTGGCCTTGCGAATCAGGTTTGTAAATACAACCTCGCCGGTTTGTCCATCGGCGACCCTCTTATCCGTCACCGGGTCGATAATTTCGGGTATGTATGCATCTTCCCAAATGTGCATGCCGGTCTTGTACACGCATTCGAACGCGACGCCCGGCCCGTTCATCTCGCTCAGGCCGTAGCTGTTGTACGCGTCCATTTTGTAAAGCTCTTCGATTTTCTTTCTTATATTTTCCGAATGCGGCTCGGCCCCGATGTACGCCTTTCGAAGCGCAAGCTCGTCTATTGTCATACCCTGCTCATAAATAGCCGTGTGCACATGCAGCAGATAGCTCGGCGTGGCGTGCACAACCGTAGTCTGAAAATCTTTCATCGTCTGGATTTGACGTTTCGTATTTCCCCCGCCGATGGGAATCACCGTCATCCCGACGCGCTCGGCCCCGTAATGCAGCCCGAGCCCGCCGGTAAACAGTCCGTACGTCATCATATTCTGAAATATGTCCCCTGCCGCGGCTCCGGTGGCGCGTATGCACCGCGCCACAAGGTCGGCCCAGTTGTTTATATCTTCCGCTGAAAAATAAATTACAGTCGGTATCCCGGTCGTGCCGCTCGATGAATGAATGCGAACGACATCGCTCATATCTACCGCAAGCAGACCTTTGGGGAAATTCTGCCGCAGGTCGTCCTTGGTAGTGAACGGGATTTTTTCCAAATCCTCGACGCTTTTTACATCGTCACCGCTTTTGATTCCTATTTTATTCAGCCTGCGATTATAAAAAGGCGTCTTCAAGGCGTAATTTATAATTCCCCTCAGCCGTTCGAGCTGAATTTGCTTAATTTTGTCCCGCTGTGCCGTCTCGACGTCCTGATTCCAGAATGGTACTTCCATCTTCATCCTCGCAACTTGCACCAGAAAATTCTCATCACCCGTTAATGCGCGACCGGCTTACCCAGATGCGCCTCCAGTTCCGCCAGCTTTTCTTCGAGCATCGCTTTTGTTTTTGCCTCAACGTTCAGGCGGAGCAGCGGCTCGGTATTACTCGGCCTGCAGTTAAACCACCAGTCCTTGTACATTATCGTTACGCCGTCGAGCGTATCAATCTGCGCATCCCGATATTTCTTCGTAAGCTCGGTCATCATCGCCTGCTTATCCGCCACTTCGAAGTTTATCTCGCCGCTGTCGGAATATCTTCGCAACGGCTTAATTATCTCGCTCACCGGCAAATCCGTACTGCTGAGGATATTCAGCAGATGCGTCATCGTAATCATTCCTGAATCAGCGCAGTAATTATCACGATAATAAAAATGTCCGGAAAGTTCACCGCCGAAAATCGCGTGCGAATCTCGCATCGCCTTTTTCATAAAAGCGTGGCCCACTCGTTCTCGCCTCGGCGTGCCGCCGTATTTGAGAATCTCCTCAGCCACTACCCAACTGCTCCGCAAATCATAAACCACAGTTGACCGCGGAAACTGCTGCAGAAAATATCCCGCGATGAGCGCTGTCATCAAATCGCAATGCACGTTAGTGCATTTCTCATCGACCATCATCAGCCGGTCCGCGTCACCGTCGAAACAAATGCCCAAATCACATTTTTGCTTTTTAACCACCGACTTAAGCTCTGCAAGGTTTGCTTCGACAAGCGGATTCGGGTCGTGTTTGAACTTGCCCTTATGCTCGAAATTAATCTCAATAATCTCAATCGGCAGATCACCGAACACAGCCGGTACGGTTTTGCCCGCCATACCGTTCGATGCGTCGATTGCGATTTTCAGTTTCCGCAGTTTCGGCGTAAGGCTTTTCAGCACGTGACCTTTATACGCTCCTGTCAAATCGAGTTTTTCGATTGTTCCGTCAGATTTCCCCTTGGTGTGTACAAGCGCCATCGCGATATGCTCGATGTCACGCAGACCGGTATCGACCCCGACAGGCTTGGCCCCCAGTCCCGAAACCTTAAAACCATTATACTTTGCCGGGTTATGTGAAGCAGTCACCTGCACACCGCCGCAGGTCCCGAGATGATTAATAGCGAAATACATCTGCGGCGTATCAATCAACCCGACATCAATCACGTTCGCCCCGCTGGCGTTCATTCCCTCGATGAGCGCGTTGCACAGGCTCACGCTG
>JBBABK010000237.1:0-3667 GCA_041657685.1 Phycisphaerae bacterium
TTCCGGATGAAAATACCGCCGGCATCGCTATCAGCACGACAGCAACAACGGCTATTACAACGCTTGCTATTCTTAATGTTTTTGTCATTTTGTACCCCGGCTCACAATTTTTGACATTTCGGCCGTACAAAAGTTCCGAAAATCCTGCATTTTTTAAGACAATACCGGACCTTTACGAGCAGACTGTAAGCCTACCTGACTATCGCCAGAAATTTCGGGTCAGTTTGGTGTTTTTTTGACTTATTTTTGTAATACCGACCCTACGCAGTTGATAACCACTTTTTCGCCGTCAGCCATTTCAACAGTTAATTTGCCGTCGAAGTACCGCTTTGTTCCAATGTCGCTGGGTGGAGCAATCTGGAGTTCTATATGGTACGAGTTCTCCACATATTCCTGGCGGATAACTTTTATTGCGTCACTGCTCGGCGTTACCGACTTGACCTCGAATTCCTCGTCGTAATTGCTGAGAATATAAACCGTTTTTTGGACGGGATTTCCCGCGTCCACGTTCAATGCGATGAGGGTAGCAGGGTCTGTTTTGAACGGGGCAAGCAAATCGAAAGGAATAGTAATGCTGTTTTGTGACGGATGAGTCAGTTTGATATTTATGTTGCCGCTTCTTACATCTTTTATTTCATTCACATCTACCACAGGATGAAGAATAAACTCTTTGGCTTCGAGAGCCGGGTCATAATCAATTGCCATACATTCGGGAATTATCTTAATGCTCGATATTGCAAAATTCCTGCCGTCTGTACTTTCGATTTTTATTTCCTTTACGCCTGCGTTTTCTTCATCAAGTCTTAATCTGAACCTGCCCGGCTCATAACTTATTTTTTTCACGACATTGGCTTTGATTGTAAGCTCGGCCCTTGGGTCATCCTTGTCATTACTTAAAATATACAGATGTTTGGTGATTTTGCCGCTTCTCTGTCCCGGCCGGAAAGTCACATTAATAGTACCGCTTTCGCCCCGCAGATAGGTCTTTTTTTCAAGCTTGGGTACGGTGCAGCCGCACGTGCTTTGGATTCTTTCAACTTTAAGCTCACCTTTTCCCTGATTTGTGAAATTAAATTCACCTTTGTTAGTGCTGCCGGGGTCAATATCTCCAAAATCATATATATTCTTCTCGACAACAATTTTTGGCTCCGGGCCTTGCGGCTCAACGTCATCCTGCTGACTTTCAATTCCTTCCTGGGCTGTCGGTTCGGATGTGCTCTGTACTGCTTGTTGCGACATTTCCCCCTGTGCATACTCGGCATTGCTTTTTGTCGCGGAAGCATTTTCCTCACAACCAATAATGAATAAGGTCCCAACGACGAAAGTCAGACAAAAAAAAAGCCTGAAATTACCCTTCATAATCTTATCTCCAGTAAAAAATACCTCGAAAAAACAAACCACCATTCTAATTGAGAAACTACGTTCAGACAACTAAATTTGTTTGGGACGAAGAAATGGCAAAAAATAGCCTCTTTAAAGCGGTATTTTGGGGTGATTCGGCTTGAAACAGACTTTACATACGGCATATTAACAAATACTATATATAGCTTAAGCTTTGGCGGCGGCGTGACAGATTAAAGCTTTTTATAAATATTAAAATAAAAAAACGTCAATGTTTGCCGGGGCAGTTGATTTATGAATGAAAATATCTCAAAAAAAGTCATAGTGATAATACCGGCTTTTAACGAGGAAGCTACGGTAGCTGATGTGATTAAATCCGCCAAGGCCAGCTTGCAAGGCCTTGAAGGAGCAGAAATTGTAGTTGTAAACGATGGAAGCAGCGACAAAACTGCCCGAGTTGCTGCCGAAGCCGGTGCCAAAGTGGTCAATTTTACACATAATAAAGGTTTGGGGGCAGCTTTCAGAGCCGGGATACAAGCCTCTCTTTCAATGGGAGCGGATATCATCGTCAATATTGATGCGGACGGCCAGTTCGATGCCAACGATATTCCCAAGCTGATTGAGCCTATCATCGCAGGTCGGGCGGATATGGTAACTGCAAGCCGGTTTGCCGACCCGCAAATGATTCCGGTAATGCCGTGGATAAAAAAATGGGGCAACAAGCGTTTTTGCAATATAGTAAATAAACTGGGGTCGCTGAATTTACACGATGTCTCCTGTGGATTCAGGGCTTACAGCCGGGATGCCGCAATGGGTGCAAATTTGCTCGGCGGCCATACATATACTCACGAAGTGATACTTGACCTTGCTTTTAGAGGGTTGCAGATTGTCGAGGTGCCGGTCAAAGTTCACGGAATTCGCAAGGTAGGCAAGAGCAGAGTTGCCAATAATTTGTGGAAGTATGGCTGGAGAAGCCTGTTGATAGTGCTGCGTGCGTTTCGCGATTATCGACCGATGAAAGTTTTCGGTGGAATCAGCCTTCTCTTCCTGATTCTTTCGTTGTTCTTTAGCGGATTTTTGTTAGTCCATTATTTTCGAACCGGCAAATTTACGCCATACATTTTTATGGGCTTTATCGCCGGCGGCTTTGGGGCTATTTCCCTGATAAGCTATATAACCGCTCTTTTGGCGGGGATGATAAATCGGTTAAGAATCCAACAGTCCGAACAGCTATTTTTGCTCAGGAAAAATGAATACAGAAAAAAATGAAAGTCTTTATTAAGGTTATTTGACAATGCCGTCTTCGAGCAGTTCTGATATCGCCGAACTGAAACAAGTTTCCTGTGAGTCGAAGTTGACCAGGATAGATTTATTAGTCGCCCCGGTTATTGCTCTGACAGGGGCCTTCTGGATGTTCACATTTATAGGAACTGCGGTCAACTGGGATGATTTGCTTTATCTTGACCTGGCATTGCATCCGTTTTCTTACCCTGAAATTCTTAACAGGTTCGGGCATATTTACATACTCAAATTTTTCCTGTTTTTAACCGGAGATTCGATTTTATCAGGGGAAATTTATTGGCTGACTGTATTTTGGGGAACGGGGCTGCTGGTATATTGGTCTGCAAGGTTATTGGCGTGCGGGAAGAATTATCTTGTAGGGATAGTAGCGGCGTTGCTGTTTTATATCCAGCCGATATTTGCAAAAGAGTTCGGCTGTCCGCTGGCAGACTTCACGGTGATGTTCTTAATGATGCTCGGTGTTTTCGTGTCTTTGCTTTTCCTGTACAATTCGAAATCCCACAAATGTTTATTGATGCTGCTCGGCCTTATATGTTTTTGGATCGTAAAATCAAAAGAAACAGGAATAGCTTTAGGTATTCTTATAATAGGTTTAGGCAGTATCAGGAATGACAGGTGGAATTTCAGAGTATTAATACGAAATCTCGGCTGGGTATTAGCAGGTGTCGCAACTGGAGGTATTGCATTTACGATATTAGACGCGATATTCTTAAAAGACCCTGTTTTCTGGTTACGGCTTTCGGCAATAAGCAGGGTGCTTGAATATAACATTAATAAACCGGCCCCTTTGAGGCCGTTAACAAAGTCCCGCGAGGTGATGTCGTGGTATGCCGGGATTGCTAAAAGCCCTTATCTGGTGGCGCTTTTCGCTCCATTTATGCTTTACCTTTTTGAAGGGGTGAAACAGACAAACAGAAAGTATAAGATATTCGAAAAATTTATCTGGCTTATTCCTCTTGGTCTATTGGTATTTCTTACCTATGTCAGGTCGAGATTCTGGGTTCTTCCGCGTTATTTTCTTCCC
>JBBABK010000238.1:0-3653 GCA_041657685.1 Phycisphaerae bacterium
GGGGTGACGGCAAAACACCTGAGAGGATTACGATTGATTTTACAAAGAGTATGGGCGGATTGACGAAAGTTAATCAGCTTGTTCCAGGCTCGAAAGATGAGTATATTGAAGTTTTTACCGGCGACGTCCCAATGGGCGAGCGCACGTATTCCACGGCCGGCAATTACAAGATTACCGTTACCACAACAAGCAAATGGGACAAAGACATCATCCCGCCTTCGTCCGTCGAGGCAAATATTCAAATCGACGCTGTGCCAGCAACGGCAACTCTGACGCGGGATACTTCCAAACGTGATGAACCGGGGCAGGAATTCCATATTATCGTCACCCAAGGGACATACCTGATTAAAAAATGGACGCTCGATTACGGCGACGGCAGCAAGGCTTCGTCTGGCAGCGGGGCGGTTGATAAATATATGCCGCACGGCTACGACAAGGAAGGAACCTATAATGTTGAACTAAAGGCAACCGATTCCAAAAATAACAACTATAAAGCGACTCTTTCCGTAGGCATTGTTATACCGGAACGCATCGCCGAAGACATTCAGCCGACACAGGGCGAAGATGACAGGCTTAAAAAATTGCAGGATGACGGTACGGCCTTGACTTCAGGAACAACCGTGAAAAAAACAACTACAACCACGACCGCAACCAAATCCACAACAAGTACACAGGCATCGCCGGGCGGCGACCTGTCGATAGATGAAGTTAAATTGCCCGACAGAATTATCGCGGGCAATGAAGCTGAAATCACCGTAAGCGTGAAAAATGACAGCGACGTTGAATTCGATGAAGTTACGGTGTCTTTTTATGCAGGCAGCAAAAAAATTGAGGACAAGAAAATCAGCGTAAAAGCCGGCGAGATGCAACAGGAAGTTTTCAAATATACGCCTGAAAAAGCATTAAAGACCAGTTTCAGAACTAAATTAACAACACCCACCGGCTTTAAGGATTCGAATACCAGAAATAACACGGTTGTTACGCCGGTCGAGATAACCGCGGGCGAAACTAACAAAAAAATCGAAGAGCCGCAGGATGAAAACGTGAAGAAGGAAACCAAATCAGAAGAAAGCACGGCTGACAAAGAGCAAGTCCCGACTGGTGATTTGGCGCTTGTGGAAATGACATTCGGCAAAGAGGCCGCTGTCGAAAAACCGATGACGATTACAGTGACTGTTAAAAACGACAGTGAATTTTCAGTCGAAGATATCGGCGTGACATTGTTTGCAGGGGCTAAAAAAGTCGGCAATGAGAAGGTCAGCCTTGGTTCGCAGGAAACAAAGAAAATAGAATTTTCCTATACGCCAGTCAAACAGGGCGCGTTGTCTTTCAGGGCGAAGATAACCAGGCCGAAGGGCTTTAAGGAGACCGTCGTAAAAAATGACACAATTACCGAAAAGGTGACAGTTGAATGACAGGAGTGCTTTTATGAGAAGTTTTTTATTATGCGTGCTTGCGGTTGCAATTTTGTTTTTAACAGGGTGCCGGAGCAAAAAAGATGATGCCGCGAAACAAAATGATGCGGACACGTCCAGTCAGACGAATTCCAAAAGCTCCAAGTTATTTCCTGTCGAGGGAATGACGCATATATCGGATAATCCAAAGTATTTCCAGTCTGAGGACCAAAAGCCTATAAGCGCGCAATCAAAAGGGCTGGATGCCGCTATAAGGCCGGTGCTTGTAAAACTTTTCGGCGGGGCGAAGCTCATCGGCGAAAATGAAAAAACGCAGGAAAATATACACGATACCGAACTACTTAACTCGACGACTTATGTGGTTCGTCGGCTTCTATCTTTAGAGGACGGCGACGAGCTGCATAAGGCTTTGCTCGATGAGAATTTCGGAATCAGTCCTCGGCTCGGCGCCAAGCCGCAGCACGGCAGAAAATTTGTTGTGATGTCACTGTTCAAGCATACCGGCGGCGTGCAGTATTCGCTGGTCATTATGCTGAACCTTGAAGAACAAACGATAATGGTCAAAAGTTATAAGCTCGGCTCGAAGTATGACAGAATGTAAAAATAGTCGAAACTGAAAATTCAAACTTACAGAGCGCATTTAACAGCAAACAAATATTTTCGGGACTCGATATTGGAATGTCAATCCACATGTTATCCACATACGGCACTTGCGCGGTGTAAAAGGTGTTAAAACAAAATTTTTTTCGCGCGCAAGTTCAGCATCTAACACTGTTTTAACAAAGTGGAAAAGAAAATTTAATAAAGGCCATTGATTTGTATCTGCGTCCATTAATAATAGCACTAACATTACTGAAAAACAGGAAGGAACTTTTTTCGGACGGCTACGGAAGGCTCAATGCAGACTACAGTCACGGACGGCTCAATTACGGCTATAAGCGAGCAGATTGCTCAGCGTGTCGGGCCTCAAAAATACAGGATATGGTTCAAGCATTCGACGAAGATGGATATCACGGAAGGGTATCTCAAGGTCGGTGTGCCGAACCTGTTTATAGCGAGCTGGATTGAGAATCATTTTATTAACGAGCTGAATATGTCGGCTCGAGAGGTGCTGGGAGCGAACGCAAAGGTGTCGTTCGTTGTTGACCCAGAGCTTTCGGGCGTGCAGAAAAAGACGCAACTTGATAATCAGGCTCAACTGGTCGCAAAGGCGCAGGACCGAAAGCGACTGCCGAGCGACAATACGCAGGCGAATACGAAGCCATTGAAGTTCAGTCTCGAAGGCTTCGTGGTGGGTTCGAGTAATGAGCTTGCGTATAACGCGGCCAAGGCGGTAGTAAACGACCAGAAAAGCCCGTTTAACCCGTTATTCATTCACGGAGGATACGGGGTCGGCAAGACGCACCTGGCGCAAGGGATTTGTAACGCAGTTGTGGTCGACCGGCCCGGGACTGGATGGCTTTATCTGTCGGCTGAGGATTTTGCCAACCAGTTTGTGCTGGCCTTGAAGACAAAAAAGCTGGAGGCTTTTCGCCGCCGAATGCGGCAAACGGAGTTGCTTGTCATCGACGACATTCACTTCCTGGCCAGCAAGCCGTCAACGCAGGAGGAATTTCTGCATACGTTCAACGCTATCGACCTTGCAGGCAAGCAGGTTGTGCTGGTTTCGGACGCGCATCCGAAAATGATAGGCCAGTTGAGCGATAAACTTGTCAATCGGTTCGTCAGCGGGATGGTGGTAAAGATTAATCCGCCGGATTTGGAGGTTCGGCGGGAGATTTGCAGGCAGTACGCGCTGAATATGAAAAAGCACGTGCCCGAAGCGGTGGTGAATTATATCGCCGAGCATATTCGCACGAACGTTCGTGAACTGGAAGGTGCGCTGATAAAGGTAATTGCATTTTCGGAGCTGCAGAATAAACGGCTCGACTTGCATATGGCAAAGGAAATTCTGGCCGAGCATCTTGCGAGGACGGACCCGATTGTGCATATATCCGATATCGAGGCGACCGCGGCTACTTTCTTCGGATTGACGCCGGCGGATATTCATTCATCGAAAAAAGACAGGTCGATATCGATAGCGAGGCATTTCAGTATGTATCTGGCGAGAAAGCATACGAATATGTCCAGTCCGGAAATCGGGAGATTTATGGGCGGCAAGAATCACGCGACGGTCCTGCTTGCCTGCAAGAAAATGGAAGACTTGATAAGCAGGAACGCAGACATACACTGGCAAAG
>JBBABK010000239.1:0-3645 GCA_041657685.1 Phycisphaerae bacterium
CGACAGCCACAACGGCATCGCCGGCGTGCTGTTCGATAAGAATCCCTAAAAATCTTTCGAACGAACCCAATACCGCACGGTGAATCATCACGGGCGTCTTTTCCGTGTTGTCCTTGTCGGTATAAACAAGTCCGAACCTCTGCGGCATCGAGAAATCAAGCTGAATCGTGCCGAGCTGCCACGAGCGTTTGAGGCAGTCCTTAATATGGAAATCAATCTTCGGCCCGTAAAACGCGCCGTCGCCGGGATTGATTTGATAATCGATATTCTTGGCCTTGAGCGCGTTTTCCAAAGCGTTGGTGGCGGTTTCCCAAATTTCATCGGAGCCGATATGTTTTTCCGGCTTTGTCGAAAGCTCGACGTGGAATTCGTCGAATCCGAACGCCTTGTATATTTCGAACGTCAGCTCGATGACGCCGATTATTTCTTTTTCAATTTGCTCAGGCGTGCAGAAAATATGTGCGTCGTCCTGTGTGAACTGGCGAACGCGGAACAGCCCGTGCATTACGCCGCTGGCTTCGTGCCGATGTACAAGTCCCAACTCCGCGACTTTCAGCGGAAACTCGCGATAGGAATGTTTTCGGCTGTTATACACCAGGCAACCGCCGGGGCAGTTCATCGGTTTAATCGCGTAGCCGACCCCGTCGATTTCGGAAAAATACATATTCTCTTTGTAGTTGTCCCAGTGCCCGCTCTTGTGCCAAAGGCGTTCGTTGAGAATAATCGGAGTCTTGATTTCGCTGTAGCCGTACCGCCGATGGACGCTCCGCCAGTAATCGACCACCTCGTTCCAGATAATCATTCCGCGCGCGTGCATAAACGCGAAGCCCGGCCCGTCGTCCTGGAAGCTGAACAAATCGAGCTGTTTGCCGATGACGCGATGGTCGCGTTTTTTCGCTTCTTCGAGCCGGTTAATATAATCGTCCAATTCTTTCTGCGTCGGCCAGCAGGTGCCGTAAACTCTTTGCAGCATCTTCTGCGTCGGGTCGCCGTGCCAGTACGCACCGGCAACGCTCATTATTTTAAACGCGCCGCATCTGCCGGTACTGGGAATGTGCGGTCCGCGGCACAGGTCCTCGAACCCCTCGCCGTGCGAATAAAAACTGATTGCCTCGCTGTCGGTGCGGTTGATGTTGTCGGTCTTGTACTTGTCGCCGGCTAATTTTTTCAGCGCTTCGGTTCGCGGCATCTCCTTGCGAATAAACGGCTCATCGGCCTTGACAATCTCGGCCATCTTTTTTTCAATCCGCGCAAAATCGTCAGGCCTAATAGGCTCGTCCAAATCGATATCGTAATAAAACCCGTCCTCGACGGTGGGGCCGTACACTAATTTGGCATCGGGCCACAACTGGCAAATTGCCTCGGCCATAATGTGAGCGCAGCTATGCCGCATCAATTCGAGGCCATCGGGGTCTTTACCGGTGATTATCTGAATCTGTGTGTCATTATTTACAGGTGTGGATAAATCGGCCAGTTGACCGTTGATTTTCGCTGCGACCGCCGCTTTGGCCAGTCTGGGGCCTATTTTCTCGGCTATTTGTTCGGCGGTTGTGCCCGGGGCGACCTCCATTTGCGACCCGTCGGGCAGTTTTACTTTAACCATACGTCCTTTCCGGCTAAAACATCAATTCGTCTTAATTAACGTCCCAAAACAAAGAATCTACTCAAATTTATCACTTTTGTCAAACCTATTTAAACACAGTTATTATCTCTTTTGCGGCGAAATCACCCGGCAAACGGGATAAGGCAGGCAATTTGTGATAGAAACAAAAAATGAAAATAAATTATTTACTTGTTGACTCGGATATTCCGATATGCTCTAATATGGACCGTGGGTCATATTCTTGCCACCTCTTCGAGAGTACTTCCCAGTAAATAATGACAAGAGGTAATAGTATTGTGGCCGGAGTATTGGCCAAGGAGAAGTATCAGTGAGTAAAGGTACAGTAAAATGGTTTAATGCAAGTAAGGGTTTTGGATTCATCGCGCCGGACGGCGGCGGAGAAGACCTGTTTGTCCATCATTCAGAGATTAAGACAAGCGGTTACGCCAGTCTCGATGAAGGCCAATCAGTAGAGTTTGAGGTAGGCCAAGGTAAAAAAGGGCCGTGCGCTACGAACGTAATCCCCGGCTAATTTCTAAGCCTTAAGACAATTTAAAAACCAGAAAAAGCCCTGACATAACGTCGGGGCTTTTTTAATATCTGCTGTGTAATCAGTGAAAATCAGAAGGCTTCTGTTCAATCATCTCGGCTGGTGATTTCGATTAAATGGTATCCGAACTGTGTTTTGACGGGGCCGTGGATTTTGCCGATTTCTCCGCTGAATATTACGTCGTCAAATTCCTTTACCATTTGTCCCTGCGAAAATTCTCCTAAATCACCGCCTTGCTGACTCGACGGGCACTGTGAATGTTCCTCTGCCAGCTCGGCGAAATCGGCACCGCCTTCGATTTGTTTTTTGAGGTCTTCGCATTGCTCTTTGGTTTCGACCAGTATGTGACGCGCCGTCGCAGTTGCCATACTATCTCCAATTAAATAAAGTTAAATTCGTAGAATTCATAATTCATAATTCCCGTTGAACACTTCCTCGGCCGGTCCGGTCATATAGACGCAGCTGTCAGAGTCGGACCAGTTCAAATCCAAATCGCCGCCGGGCAGGTGAATAGTGCAATCGCGGTCGGATTGGCCGGTCAAAACTCCCGCGACGCACACCGCGCACGCGCCGGTGCCGCACGCCAGCGTGATTCCGCTGCCGCGCTCCCACGTTCGCATCGTTAGCTCGGTGCGCGAATTGGCCAGTGCGAAATGCACGTTTGTTCGCAGGGGAAACAGTTCGTGATTTTCAATCACCGGGCCGATTCGTTCAAGATTCACAGCCGTGATGTCGTGACAGAATATGACCGTGTGCGGATTGCCCATCGATACGCACGTGATATCCAGCCTCTGGTTGAGAACTTCGAGCGGATAATTAATCACACTGTCGCCCTTTATATTTACCGGTATTTCTTTTGGCTTCAGTCTCGGCTGACCCATATTGACACATACCGATTCGACTTTTCCTTTCGCATTGAGAGCGAGTCCGAGCGTAAGAATGCCGCTGCCCGTCTCGACCTTAATCGATGCGGGATATGTCTTGCCGCCGGGCACCGTAAATTGCGGGCCGGCCTCGGCCAGCTTGTGTTCGTAAGCGTATTTTGCAAGGCAGCGAATCCCGTTGCCGCACATCTCGGCTTCCGAGCCGTCGGCGTTGAACATCCGCATCCTCACATTCGCCTTTTTGGACGGACAGACGAGAATCAGGCCGTCCGAGCCGATGCCGAAGTGCCGGTCGCTGACCTTTCTGGCTACGGCTGCCGGGTCGTCGATTTTTTCCTCGAAGCAGTTGACGTAAACGTAGTCGTTGCCGATGCCCTGCATTTTCGTAAATCGCATAATCATTCTCCTGAGTTTCAACCGAATATAATCCCAATGGATTCAGAATGCAATAATAGAGAATGCCGAAGACAGAAGGCAGTATCTGAATGGACGAGTCCGAGGATAGTTAGATTCGAAATTCGGGTTTTCGGTGGTTCAACTGGGCCTTGAGCCTGGCGATAATGGATGAATGCATTTGCGATACTCGCGATTCGGATAAATCGAGCGTA
>JBBABK010000240.1:0-3624 GCA_041657685.1 Phycisphaerae bacterium
TCTATCGTATGTTGTGCTTTTTGATTAATCGCAGCTTTTTCTTTTTCGTGTTTTGTTTCGAGGTCCTGCACTTCATTTTCAAATAACTGCTGCTGTGCTTTTATTTGGCTGTGCAGTTTTTCTTCTTTTTCACGGGCCTGCTGCTGCGTTTTTTCGAGCTTCTGTTCGTAAGAGATATTTAACCGGGTGATTGATTCTTCATATTCCTGTTTGGTCTGAGCTGCATTTGTTTCCATGTTTGCTAATGTTTCTTCGTGCTGCCGCTTTAATTTAGTCAATTCCTGAGTATGCTGATTGTTTAATCTCGATGTTTCTTCTTCGAGCTTTTGCCGCAGCTGCGAGATGGTTTTCTCCGCCTGTGCTCTTGTTTGCGACAGCTCACTGTCGGCCGTTTCTTTGGTCCTGGCAAGCTCGTTAGCTGCGTCGTTTTTCAGTGACTCAATTTGTTGTTCGTATTGAGCGGTTATTTTTTCGTTCTTGGCCGCGGCATTTTGCGAAAGTTCGCTGAGCTGCTGTTCGTACCGCTGCTGCATACGCGTGGCGGCTGATTCGGCGCCGGCGAGTTTCGTTTCATATTCATTGCGTATCGTAACGATGCGTATGTTATGTTTGTTTGCCTGCTCGTCGATTTGCTGCCGGTAACTATTGCCGGCGGCGGCGAGTTCTTCTGTATGCTCTTTTCTTTGGCGCTCTAATGTTTCGGTTAACTCGGCAACCTGCTGTTCATTACTATTTTCTATTTCACTGATTCGCTCTTCGGCATCATTACGGACCTGCTCGATTTTTTCAGCAGTGGCTGACTCAATCTCGGCAATCCTCAACTCGGCGTCGGCCACGATTTTTTCCAGCAGTCTTTCGTATTCCGCCTTTGCGTCTTTTGCATCAATCTCAAGCTGCGTTATCCGCTCATCGCGTGTCTCGATTTGCCGATACGCTGCATTGGTAAGCTCTGTCTGCTCGGCCAATTCCGCTTCGGCGGTTTTTCTCGCGGCAAGCTCTTCTTCAGCCCTGCGGTCGGCCTGTTTTTTCCACTGCTGCGTCTCAGCCTTTTCCTGCTCAGCGATTTTCTGCAGTCGATTTGCCTCTTCGATTTGCACCCGTGCTTTGTTTTCGGCCGCTTCGATTTGCTTATCCGCCCGCTGTTTAGCCGCCAGGTGCGCCTCTTCTATTCTTGCAGTGGCCTCTTTCTGCACTTTTAAAAGCTGCTCGTTATTTGCCCTGACCTTTTGCTCGGCTTCGAGCACCACGCCCTGTGCCTTTTCCGCTTCGAGGCGGTGTTGTTTCTGGGCCTCGGCCCGCGCATATTTTTCCTCTGTCAGTTCGTTTTGAGTTTTTTTGAGCTGCTTTTCCAGCTCACCGATTCGTATCTCTGCTATTTGTCTTGCCTGGGCCTCTTTGGCGGCTTGCTGTTCGGCTTTGGCCTTGCCGATTCGCTCGATTTCCATCTGCTCTTTGCGTTCGGCCTTTTGGCGTGCGCGTTGCTCGGCTTCGATGCGGGCCTGTTCCTGTCGTTCGGCTCTTGCTGCGGCGCGGGACTCGGCTTTGGCCTTTTTTTCGCGTTCTTTTGCCTTGCGATAGTTGATGCAGGGGACATCGGGATGGAAGGGCCAGTGTTTTTCGCCGCAAATCGGGCAGGTCGGCACGAATTTTTCATCTTTTTTGTTTTTCAGGTTTTCTGTCCCTCCGGTGCCGGGCTTTTCATTATTCCGCAAGGCCGTCAATCGCGAAACGAGTGACTTGTGTTCGCTTTTCGAATCAGCTCCCTGTGCCTTTTTATCGATACTCATAGCGCAGCTATAAAAAACTATTTTTTTTTGGGTTCCCCCTTCCGTGGGGTGGTACAAATTGTCCGCCGGTTACCGACCCGCTCCGTAAACTCCCTAATATACCAACCTTGTCTCTTTTTTCAAGCATAATAACCGGCGAATTATCCGACTAAAGCGTTTTTTATCCGGATATTGCGCAAAGCTGCCCGAACCGTTCCGTGCCGGTCTCGTAACTAATAACGTGACTATTATTATGTCTGACAGCAGCAAAATAACTCGATTATTGATTTTTTTGGCGATACCGGCCCTGATTTTTATACTTCACGGCTGCAAAACAAAGGAGCAATTCGCGATGGATAACCGTTCGGAGACAAATCCAACAGACACCAATACCGCTAAGGCCGTGTTTGCCGCGGGCTGTTTCTGGCACGTCGAGCACGCTTTTTCGCAGGTGCCGGGGGTAATCTCAACCAAAGCGGGTTATACCGGGGGCGACGTTGAAAATCCCACGTATAAAATGGTATGCACGGACAAAACCGGCCACGCCGAGGCGGTCGAGGTGACTTATGACCCGAATCAGATCACTTATGAAGAGCTTGTCAATGTGTTCTGGAAAATTCACGA
The DNA here is from genome assembly GCA_041657685.1 of Phycisphaerae bacterium. Lineage (GTDB taxonomy): Bacteria > Planctomycetota > Phycisphaerae > Sedimentisphaerales > Anaerobacaceae > JBBABK01. The sequence goes on from JBBABK010000240.1 coordinate 2,391, forward strand.
CCCGACGCAGGTAAACAGCCAGGGGCCTGACGTTGGGACGCAGTACCGCTCGGCGATTTTTTATTATAATGACGCGCAGGAAAAAACGGCTTTGGAATCGAAAGAAAAACTCGAAAAATCCGGCAGGTATTCCAGGCCAATCGCCACGCAGATTGTGCCCATCGATAAATTTTACGAAGCGGAGGAGTACCACCAGCAGTATTTTGAAAAGCACGGCTTTACCTGTTCGCCGTTCTGATTTATTCCGCGTCTTACGAACGCAGGTTTTTTTTTAATCTTATATTTGCCGCCCCGGCATTAAACGCTATTGCTTGGGCACGACGGTTAGCGTCATTCGGCGGTTCATCAGTCTGCCTTGTTGTTCTATTTTCGCGACGTCCTCCATCATCGACGAAATCGATTTGAGCATCTCGTTGCCGCGTTCCTGGTGCAGCATCTGCCTGCCCCTGAACAACAGCGTGAACTGCACCTTGTGCCCCTTTTCGATGAACTTGCGTGCGTGGTCGACCTTGATTTGTAAGTCGTGTAAATCGGTTTCAGGACGAAGCCGAATCTCTTTTAGAGTTGTCAGGTGCACCGCGTGTTTTTTGTGTGATTCGCGTACTTTGCGTTTTTGCTGATAGAGATATTTGCCGTAATCCATTATCCGGCACACGGGCGGCTCGCTCGTCGGCGCTACTTCAACCAAATCCAGGCCCGCCTCACGGGCCATATTCATCGCCAGATATTTTTCAATGACGCCTACCTGATTATTTTCATGGTCTATTAATCTTACTTTCGTAGCGCGAATCCGCTCGTTAATGCGCAATCCTTTTTCTGGAGCCAAGCATTTCCCTTTCAATAAACGATTGATATACTAAAAACTCAAAGCTGTTTCTTTATCGGCTATTTTCTTTTTCGCTATTTGGATAAATTCATCCACCGGCACTGTCTTGTTCTGGTTTTCCCCGCGAATACGCACGTTTACGCTTGTTTCTTCGGCCTCTTTCGGCCCGACAACCAGCATATACGGGACTTTATCGCCGTGCGCTTTGGCGATTTTAGCCCCGATTTTTTCGCCTGATAAATCCTCATCGACGCGAAGCTGAGCCTGTGCCAGTTTAGTTTTCACCTGCACGGCATAATCAGTTGTCTTTTCACTTATTGACAGTACCCGCGCCTGTTCCGGCGACAGCCATAACGGCATCGCGCCGGCGTGCTGTTCGATAAGAATTCCTAAAAATCTTTCGAACGA
>JBBABK010000241.1:0-3606 GCA_041657685.1 Phycisphaerae bacterium
CACGGATTTTTATGACAAGGACAAAAACGGCACCAAAGAAAAGCTCATCGTTTATATCCAGCCGATGGATTCCAAAGGCGATATTATCAAGGCCGCAGGCCAGGCCGAGGTCGAGCTTTGGGACCTCAGTGCCGGCGAACAAGGCGCGCTTTTGCATACGTGGCAGGTTAGCGCCGATGAGTTAAAAGAAATGTGGTTTTCCACAATCGCCGGGGCAAGTTACCGCCTGGTCTATGATATAAATGAAATTGTCACTTCTTTTGACAAACCGTATACCGTGAAAATGTCCTTCACCGATTACGTCAGCGGCAAAGTCTTTGCCGACCAGTTCGTGATAAAACCATAGCGGTTTATCCGTAGCCAAATCTGTTTGCAAATACCGGGCGAAGCCGTAATATATCCTTATATGGATAAATTGCGTAACAGCATCGTTTGCGGGGACTGTATAGAAATACTCGGCAAGGTCAAAGAGTCTTTCGCCGATTTGATTTTTGCAGACCCGCCATTCAATATAGGCTACAAATACGATAAGTATTACGATAAGGTCAAAAGCAAAAATTATATCGCCTGGACAAAACAGTGGATGAGCGTCTGCAAGTCGGCGCTCAAGCCGCACGGCTCGTTCTATATCGCTATCGGCGATGAGTATGCCGCCAATGTTAAAATAATCGCCGATGAAATCGGGCTGCATTTGCGAAACTGGCTCATCTGGCATTACACGTTCGGCCAGCAGACAAAAAACAAATTCGCTCGTTCGCATACGCACATTTTTTATTTTGTTAATGATAAGAAAAATTTTACTTTCAACGACTGGGCTGTGCGCGTGCCCTCCGATCGCCAGTTAATTTATGACGACAAGCGGGCGAACCCTCGGGGCAAGATGCCCGATGACGTTTGGACCGAATATTCGCGTGTGTGCGGCACGTTTAACGAAAGACAGCTTTGGCATCCCTGTCAGATGCCCGAAAGCCTGCTCAAAAGAATTATCGCGGCGAGCACCAATCCGGGCGAGCTTGTCCTCGATCCGTTCATAGGTTCGGGCACAACGGCAGCGGCCGCGGTTCAGCTTGGCAGAGACTATGCCGGAATAGATATCTCGCAGCAGTACGTTGATAATACAAAAAAAAGATTAAAAGAGCTTGAATCAAAACGTGATAATCTATTACTGAGTCCGCACGAGCTTGACGAGGTCAGAAGGCTGATGCTTGATATGTCAATACCCGCAAGGCAAATATTAAATGACGAAAAACTCGCTGATATTTTTGTCGCTCAGTTGAATATCAGGATGAACGGCTCGGGCAAGTTGTCACGCGAAAAAATTACTGCGGCTTTGGAGGTACTGGCGGATTGAAAAAGTCGCAACTAAAGAGTACGGCGTTTTGTTTTGCGGCTTTTGCTGTTAGCGCAATTTTATTGACATTGATTCAGCGGCCGTTCGGTTTATCATTTCTCGCATGGGTCGCGTATGTGCCAATCATACTCATTATTTTAACTAACGCGAAAACTTCCCATCTGGTTTTGACATCTTATTTAATCGCACTTATTTACTGGCTGGGCAATATCTACTGGATGGGTTACGTCACCATAAGCGGCTGGCTCACATTTTGCGTTTATACCGCGATGCTGTGGCCCGTACTGATTATTACAATCCGCGCGGCGCAGAAATACAAAATTCCGCTGCTTTTGGCCGTTCCGGTTTTAATCGTCGGCGTCGAAAATCTGCAGGGATTCGTGCTCGGCGGATTTTACTGGAGGCATCTTTCGCACAGCCAGTACGCCAATACTTCCCTGATTCAAATCGCCGACATATTCGGCGCAGCCGGCGTATCATTTCTCGTTGCGTTAGTTAACGCCCTGGTGGTCGAATTTATAATTGCGTATTGTGCTTCGAAATTATTTAAGTGGAATTTCGTTTTTAAGTTTGCCGTCGTTTTAGCCGCGATTATTTCCACTTTATATTACGGCAAATGTCGAATCGAGCAGTCCGATGAAACATTCGAGCGCGGGCCGATAGTCGCTGCCGTTCAGTCCAATCTGCCGCAGTCGGTCAAAGATTCCGGCGAGTTCGACGTTAACAAGGCATACATCGAAAGGCTGATAGAATTGAGCAGGGCGGCTGTTGCCGACGGAGCGGAACTGGTGGTTTGGCCTGAGACAATCGTGCCTTCGATAATGGATAAAGAAGTCTGGCATTACCTGCTTGACCCGAATGAAAATCTTTACTACCATCGATTATTCAGCAATTTTTCCCGACAGGGTGTTTATCTGCTCATTGGCTCACCGGGCGGCAAAGTCAGGCGAGACACGGACGGAAAACTAATCCTTGATAAATACAATTCCGCTTTTCTTTATGAGCCGGTTGGCGATCAGTCGCCGGTGCGTTACAGCAAAATCGACCTTGTGCTGTTTGGAGAAATCGTACCGTTCAAACAAAACGCTCCGTGGCTCTATAACTTACTTATGAAGTTCAGCCCGTACGATTACGATTACAACCTGACGCCCGGCTCGCAGTTTACCGTCTTTAATATGAAAAGCGACGCGACGAATGAGGAATATAAATTCGGCGTGATGATTTGCTACGAAAGCACGATACCGGCAATCGCGAGAAATTTTGCGTTGGATGAGAACGGAGATAAAAAAGTCGACTGGCTGGTCAATATCAGCAACGACGGCTGGTTCGTAAAATTCGATAACGGCAGGGTCGAGCCGAGCACCGAACTTGCCCAGCACGCGGTCGTAAGTACCTTTCGTGCGGTCGAGAACCGGCTGTCAGTCCTGCGAAGCGTCAATACCGGCATCAGTTGCTTCATAGACCCGCTTGGCAGGGTTCACAACGGCTATCTCGCCGGTAATCTGCCCGATAAGGTCTTTGACCGCGGCGGCGTAGAAGGCTATTTTACTGACAGGGTTATAATCGACTCCAGGGTAACGTTTTTCAGCAGATTCGGCCGATGGCTGGATGCAGGCTGTGCTATTGCGGTTTTGGGTACACTAATTTTGCTGCTTTTGGGGGCGATTATCCGAAATATTAGGTAGGAAGCAGGTTCGATGCTAAAAAGAAAGGTGTTTAATTTGATAAAAATACCGTCATCCGTCGCGGTTTGTTTGGCATTGTTTACAGGCTTTGTTTTATTCAGCGGCTGTGAAGAATCGAATGCCGCAGTAAAACTGCCGGGAGAAAAAACAGTCAGAGATTTACAGCCCAGGGCGCTGACAATCATATCACAGGCGCTTGTCAATCCCGACCCGCAAATCAGGGCAAAGGCAATAGAAGTGGTCGCGGCCGCCGGGCAAAAGCAGCTTATGGCAGAGGTGCAAAAATTGCTCGGCGATGATTACGTGCCGGTCCGTTACAATGCCGCGGTGGCAATCGGCGATATGGAATTTTATCTCGCCAAAAGTACGGTCGAAAAACTGTTGCCTGTCGCTGATGAGAACACAAAAATCGCAGCCGCTTACGCAATGTACAAACTCGGCTATAAAGATTATCTTGAACTTATAAAAAGTGCCGTAGCAAGCCCCGACCAGACGCTTCGCGCCAATGCTGTCGTCCTGCTGGGCAAAACCGGCGACAAGAGCGTTCTCGAAATTTTATACAGGGCCAAG
>JBBABK010000242.1:0-2119 GCA_041657685.1 Phycisphaerae bacterium
AATGGCTAAACTGAGAGAGCTAATGGAATAAATGAGATGAATAAAAACAATGAAAATTTGAAAGAAATCCTGAGCGGGTTTTACCCGGAGGCGGAAGCTGCGAAGGTTGAACAGGATATTTTGGCCGGTGACAAGCTGCTGGCAGATAATCCAACTCCGAAACCTGATACGGAGTTGATAAACAGGATCAAGTCGCGTATAAACGTGGAACTGGCACAGAGGCAAAGACGAAGGGCCTTTAGATACGTGCGTGCGACAGTAACAGCGGCAGCAGCGGTATTGATTATCGGCGTCACTTTATTTATGATTCAGCCGGAACAACCGCAGGAGCAGCCGAGCGTCGCGGCGATGACGAGCGATATCCCACAGCAGATATGGGAAAGCGAAGACCTGATGAATGACGATGTTACGCTGGCAATGCTGGCGGCGGATATAGACGCGGTCGAAGATGAGGTTTTTGCGCTGCGATTCGACAGCGGAAGCGGTGAGACGATTAACCTCGATGAGGTCGAAATCGAATTTGTGGATATCGGCGACGATTTTTGGAAAGGATAATTGGTATGAAGTCAAGGGCATGGCTTTTTCTTGTGATTGTTTTGTGCGCATCGTCGGTTCCGGCATTGAGCCAGGAATCAAATGTCGCTGATACAAATAATGAGATTGACAGAGGCGTTCCATGGACGGAGTTTGATTTCATAAGTCCTGAACACGTGCAAATGATGCTGTATGGAATTCGCCGAATCGCCCCGCAGAAAGCGGGCAGGCTTGAAAGGCTTTACGAGACGAATTTCGAGGCGTTCAAGAAAGAATCCACAGAGTTTATGCGTGAACACCGCGATGAGCTGTTTCCCGGCTGGGGCAAATCTGATGACAAAGAACCCGGCAAAGGGCCTCACAACAGGATGTGGCAGGAACAAATGAAGGAGATGCAGAAACGCAATGAGGAGTATCTCAACTGGCTCAAACAAAATTACCCGGCTGAGGCGAACGAGCTTGAACAGGCCCGCAAGGATGACCCGGGCCTTTATATGCGCCGGTTAATGAAGAGCGGCAGGAAATACGGTGCAGTAGCGGCTGCGGCAAAGACAAATCCTCAGCTTGCCGAAGTGCTCAAAAAGGATATCGAGCTGAAAGACCGGCGAGATGAGATATTGAAGAAGCTGGAAATAGCGCAGACTGATGAAAAAGACGTGCTGGTCGCACAATTGAAAGATGTCGTCGCTGCGAGATTCGATGTGATAATTCAGCGGCAGCAGATGCAGCATCAGGAACTTCTCGAAAGACTTAAAAAACTTGAAAAGCGAGTTAAAGATAGTGAACAAGAAGTTGAAAAATGGAAGGCTTCCAAGGACAAGGAAGTCGAAGCAAGAGTTAAAAAACTACTCGAAGGCGCAGAGGAATTTAAATGGGACTAATTAGTTTTGAGTCGTGAGTTTTGAATTAACAAAGGCCTGTGGGAATCGCGGGCCTTTTTTTATATCTGCCAATCGCTCGGCTGTTTGTGAAGCTGAGTCGCTTTCTTAAGGATTCGTTTTTCCCTGCGTGTCAGGCTGCTGATGCCGTGCCTGTAAACCTTTTCGAGGATTTTATCCACCTGAGCCGAGAGCTGCTGCTGGTCAGTAATTTTTTTTTGCCAGGGGCTTCTGCGAGTTTTTAGATTATAGCGTACAGAAATCGAAGGCCAGGCTGCGTAAAGAGCGCCGGTTGCCATACCCGCGAGGTGCGCAGCATTGCCGCCTGCGTTTGAACCGCCGGTCAGGATTATAAAAGTATAGAGCACCGCACCGGCGATTGCTGCCGTTCGAATTGAAATGGGAATAAATATCGGAAAGATAATCATTTTTATTTGCGGGAACAGAACGGCACAGGCGCCGATGATTCCGAGGATTGAGCCGGACGCACCGACCATAGGCATCGGCGGCAGAAAACCGACCGCGGCAAGAAGCATATAAAACAGCCCGCCGACCGTGCCGCAAATTAAATAAAATATCAAAAACCGTCTGGAGCCGAGGTGCGGCTCGAGAATTCTGCCGAACATAAAAAGCACGAACATATTGAAAAAGATGTGCCAGATGCTGTGCGGGTCGTGGAGGAATTGATAGCTGAGCAGCCTCCAAAT
>JBBABK010000242.1:2137-3055 GCA_041657685.1 Phycisphaerae bacterium
CCTTTGCAGGCGTGGACGGGTCAAGCTGAAACCACTCGTAAATGAACACGCCGGCGGAACGAATCAGCACGGCGACAAGATAGACGGCGATGTTGATAATCATCAGGTTGATAACCATAGAACCGGGCCGGTTCAGATGCATATGCGGAACACGTCCGAAATGCGGCCGGTAATTCTCCTGCGTATATTCTCTGTCGTATAAGCCCACGGCAAAACTCAAAATGCAAGATAATGTTACAATTGACAAAACCATATATAATATCGGTTAATCGTCGCGGATGTTCAAGGGAAAATGAAAACGAATAACAGCATTTATCAGGTGTTTTGCGGCTCAGGCGTTTTTTTATCGGAGCGTTTGCTGCGCGCGTAGGCGGAATAGGCAATTAACTGCAATATGCCCACGGCAATTACTATCATCCCGATATACTGCGCGATGGTCAGCGGGATGTTCGGGTATTCGTATGGATTATCGGCGCGGAGGAATTCAATGCCGATGCGGGTCGCGCCGTAAAGAACAAACATCATCGCGAACGTGCAGCCTGGCGAGGTGAGAAATTTATGGCTGTCGGACTTCTGCGCATGCTGCGAGCGCCTCCAGAACAAAAACAGCAGCAAGCAGATGAAGGCGGCATTGAGCGACGAATAAATTTGCGTCGGGTGGACGGGCAGACAGCGGTACGGCCCCTGCGTTACGGCCTTGTACTGCTCGGGAGTCAGGAATTCCTTAGGTTTTAAAACCTGACGATAAGTGCCGTCATAAAGCTGATAATTGAAGTAGTCGGGCGGCAGTTTGAGTAGCGGCTCGGGCCTATTGCGTTCAAGGAAAGGATGTATCTGATTTTCGAAGGTGTAAGAGCCGTATGGGAACGTAACAGCCCAGGGCAGGTCGGTCGGCTTGCCATAGCAGCAGCCGTTGAA
>JBBABK010000242.1:3065-3606 GCA_041657685.1 Phycisphaerae bacterium
TCGACCAAAAATCAAACCGGCCATCAGGCCGATTGCGAGAATGTCAAGGTACTGGCGAATCGGCAGCTTATGATGCCTGAGGTAAAATACAATCACGAGTATGGCACAAATAACGCCGCCGAGCAGTTCGAGGCCGCCGTTCCAGATTGCGAAAATCGAGGGCAGATCGTTCTGAAACTGGTCCCAATAATGGACAACATAAAAGAGCCTCGCCCCGCCGACCCCGGCAATAAGCGAATACAGGGCGGCGTTGGTGATAAGCTGCGGGTCGGGCGTGATTTTGCGGCTGAGCAGACGGATAACCCACACGGCCGTCATAAAGCCGATGACCATCATCAGGCCGTAGGTCTTGACGGTCAGGTCGGTGAACGGAATTCTGAACAGTTCAGGATGCATTATTCGCTTTGAGTATTGGGTTATGAGTATTGAGTTTTAGATTGCTTCGCTGCGCTCGCAATGACAAGATTATCCGATTATATTATTGTTTTCGTCCAGGACGATTACTTTAGCTGAATGTTTTTTGGCTTCTTCTGGGGTGTAA
>JBBABK010000243.1:0-3600 GCA_041657685.1 Phycisphaerae bacterium
TTTTTTTCTGCCATCTGCCGCCGATAAAGGCCATAACCACCGCGAATGTCAGCAGGCCGACAATAAAAACCATCTGGGTTTGAACCACGGTATATCCTGCATCGACCAGCTTTTTGGTGAACGTTGACCACGCGTAAATCGCGCCGAGGCAAAGCTGAATCAAAATCCCTCCGAAGACCACCCACCAGCGATTCATCAAGTTCTTTTCTTCCGCCATTTGCAGCTCCTTTGCAGTTAAACGGCCGGACGCGCCTGTGCGACGCGCCCGGCTCATTATATTCCGTTAGGCTGAATTCTTATTGCCCGCGACCCTTGACCAGAACTTCGACCACGTGCGGGTCGGCGAGGGTGGTAATATCGCCGAGATTGTCCGTCGCGTTCTCAGCGATTTTGCGAAGAATTCGCCGCATAATCTTGCCCGAGCGGGTCTTCGGCAGTGCCGGTGCGAACTGGATTCGTTCCGGCGCAGCTATCGCACCAATCTCCTTGCGGACGTGCTTGATTAATTCCTTCTTGAGGTCCTCGGATTCTTCGACGCCTTCGACCGTCGTGACGAATGCGTAAAGTGCCTGCCCCTTGATTTCGTGCGGCATCGGCACAACCGCCGCCTCAGCCACCTTGTCGTGACTGACCAGCGCGCTTTCCACTTCCGCCGTTCCGATTCGGTGGCCCGACACGTTGACCACGTCGTCGATACGACCCATCAGCCAGTAATCGCCGTCCTGGTCGACTCGGCATCCGTCGCCGGCGAAATAAATATCGTTGAACATTGTAAAATAAGTATCGATGAACCTGTCGTGGTCGCCCCACATCGTCCGCATCATACCCGGCCACGGCCTGCGAATGCACAGCTTGCCGCCTTCGTTGCGGTCACACTGGCTGGCATCATCCCGAAGCACAACCGTGTCAACGCCGAAGAACGGCCGACTCGCACTGCCCGGCTTCAATGTATGCGCACCCGGCAGCGGCGTAATCATAAAGCCCCCCGTCTCCGTCTGCCACCAGGTATCGACTATTGGGCATCTTTTATGTCCGACTTTTTCGTAATACCACATCCAGGCTTCGGGGTTGATTGGTTCGCCGACGGTGCCGAGGATTCGCATGGTGTCGAGTTTGTATTTTGCGACCCATTCGTCGCCGAGCCTCATCAGGGCGCGGATTGCGGTGGGGGCGGTGTAGAAAACGGTCACGCCGAACTTGTCGCAAATCTGCCAGAATCGGCCGGCGTCGGGATATGTCGGGACGCCTTCGAACATCAGGCTGGTCGCGCCGTTGGCGAGCGGGCCGTAGACGATGTAGCTGTGGCCTGTCACCCAGCCGATGTCGGCGGTGCACCAGTAAATATCGTCGTCGTGGATATTGAAAACGATTTTGTGCGTCAGCGACGTGTGCAGCAGGTAGCCGCCGGTCGTGTGGACGACGCCTTTGGGCTTGCCGGTCGAGCCGGAAGTATAAAGAATGAACAGCGGGTCTTCGGCGTTCATCGGCTCCGGTTCGCAATCCTGCGAGGCTTTGGCCATTTCTTCGTGATACCAGAAGTCGCGGCCCGATTTCATATTGCAGGGGTCGTCGGTGACTTTGGTCACTATTACCGTTTCGATTGACGGGCATTTGCCGAGCGCCTCGTCGGAGATGTTCTTGAGCGGGATATGCTTGCCGGCACGCAGTGACACGTTCGAGGTAATCAGCATCTTGCAGTCTGAATCGTTGACGCGGCCCTGGATTGCGTCGGAGCTGAAGCCGCCGAAAATAATCGAGTGGATTGCGCCGATTCGAGTGCAGGACAGCATAACAATCGCCAGCTCGGGGACCATCGGCATATATATCGCAACGCGGTCGCCTTTTTTGATGCCTTTGGATTTCATCACGTTGGCAAATTTGCAGACTTCCTTGTGGAGTTCTTCGTATGTGAATTTTTTTACTGCGTCTTCGGCTTCGCCCTGCCAGAGAATCGCGGTTTTCTTCGCGATGGGTGTGCCGAGGTGGCGGTCGAGGCAATTATATGAAACGTTCAGCTTGCCGTCTGCAAACCAGGTATGCTCGATTTTGCGGGCCTTTGTGTCCCATGTGTATTCGAGGCTTTTGGTCGGCTGTTTGAACCATGTGAGGCTCCTGGCCTGTTCGAGCCAAAAGGCGTCGGGGTTGTTGATGGACTGGTCCCACATTTTCTGATATTGTTCGGGGCTGTTGACGTAAGCGTTTGACTGAATATTCGCCGGCGGCGGGAATAAGCGATTTTCCGTCATCAGTGAACTGATTCCTTTTTGCTGCTCTGCCATAAATATCTCCTTGTGAACAAAGTTTAAGGTTGATAATGCCGGTTGTAGTTTTGCGTAACTGCCTTGTCTGTTATGTCTTACAACACAATCATTCAAAACATCCCGGCGGGTGATTATAGCAGGATATTGCGCAGGACGTCAAGTAAAGTATGTATTTTTTTGTGAAGATTATATGTGAAGGCTTCACAACAAAATGCAGGATAGCATTCACCGCGGGGAACGCAGAGAATGTACAGGTGCACAAGTCACAAGAGCATAAGATAAAAGCAACCGAGGAGAACGCAGAGACTGAGCAAATCCTAAATTCTAATATCTAAACTCTAAACAAATTCAAAGCACTAAAACGGCAATTTTATAAACCGCGGATTACGCAGATTTTCGCGGATTAAAAATAAATATGTTTTTTACCACGAAAGGCACGAAGAAACATGAAGCTATAGATACGGATTGACGCTGCTATTTTTGGACACAGTATAAACGCCAGGTACAGGTCCATTAGTAATATGCTGTTTTACTAATCTCCATCCGGAAAAGATGGCGGATAGAAGGAAAAGTGTATGTTAATTCCTAACTTCGTAAATTCATTTATAAGATTTGCATAGAAATAATAGTTAGCGTTAGCGACATCTATTGCAGGTTGAACTGCGATCGTTACGTCACATAAGCAGATATGGGCGTTTTTTTTTACGATTGCCTTGTGGGGACCCAGTCGGTCCAGCAAATCTTTGAGGTGATTTTCAAGTGATGCATTCCTGCGTAATCTTGAATAAATAATCCATGTTCCTGCTGGTTTGCTGTAAACTTTTCCACTTTTGCCCACATGACTTTCACCTGGATAAGAGTAGCTGTCTGGCTCTATTCGCAAAGCTTTCGTGATGGTTTCCGGTTTTAAATTCTTACCATAGAAGGAAAGAAATACATGCTTGAATTGATCAGATCGAGTTGTTGAGCCTTTTTTCTTTTTTTTCGTTTTCTTTGATCGAGGCATAATTTGCTTTCGAAAATTGCACGGAGAATTTGAATATTTTTCCTGTCACTCATTATATTAGTTTTCCAGGTAAATCATAGCTTATTTCAGCACGCCATTTTTACGGAAACTAAATTAGGATTTGAGAGAGACGGGGCTGCGATACAAAAACGGCGCGGGGTGAAGAGGAAGTATGAATGGTGAAAAAGTGAAAATGGTGGGAAAGGTATAACCCCGCCACATCCCGATAAAAAAATCGGGAATGATGGCGGGGCTAAGTATAAAAACCCGCGACAGTGCCGCGGGCTAACCGAAAAGACAAATAACCCCCTAATACCCACCTTCGATAAATCT
>JBBABK010000244.1:0-3597 GCA_041657685.1 Phycisphaerae bacterium
TCGTACTCGATTCCGTCGAACATTAATCCGTTGAAATAGACCGGCATAGCATCACTGCCTCTGGCGAGCACGACCGAGCGTTTGTCGTCATAGAGCAATTCACTGGCTTCGAAGGTTTTATCTTTATCCTTAAAACTGATTCCGTCTTTGGCGAGCAGTGACCAGAGCCTGTAACGCCCTGCCGATGTTTCGACGAGGTCGGCTTCGATACTGCCGGCGGTTACGGTAACCTGCTGAGCGGTTCCGTTTTCGATGGGGAAGTAGTCAATGAAAACTCTTTCATTCGCATTCTCGGCGATGATTCGCTCAGTATCGAGGTAGTAACGCAGGGTTTCGAAATTACGGACGACGGCATAGCAGGGCTTTTGCATACTGAACCGACCGACGTTTTTTTGCGGCTGGGGAATTTTCGAATTGTCGGCTTTGACTACGCCGGGGCCTGTGGCGAGGAACATCTGCTCGCGTGCGTCATATTCGAACTGCGGGCATTTCAATTCGATGCCGCCGAGGAATTTATCATTATCTTTTTTGATGCTGGAAAGCCTGGATGCGGTCGGGGTTTGGCCCACGGCGGTAATTTTTCTGACGTCTGCGAGCGAACCGGCGGAGGAATTTTCTTCTTCAAGCTCCACAACAAGCTTTGGTGCGTCGAGGTAATATTCCTGCAGGATGTCCGCTTCGTAACGTACCATTTGGCAACTGGTGTTGCCCTGGAAGATTATCTGATTGGAATTCGGCGAAAACCTGGCCATTTGGTCTGCGGTTATAATTACGGGCACGGCGGAATCGCTTTGGTCGGGTGACATTACATCGTTTACGTAAAGCGTGAGTCTTGATTTGCCCGGTGCGGTCGCGTCGCGAGTTGCGAGATTATAGTCGATTTTTTCGGCGGCGAAAGTAGTTCGGCCAGGCTGGTCTTCAACGGCCTGCAAAGGCGCTACTCCGCCGGTTGTTTCGAGAAAGCCTTCGATTTTTTTGAGGCTGTCGAGCGAATCAGACGGAACAATAACGATTCCGTTATCGCAGCTTACAGCTACTTCGATGAGGTCTTGTTGTTCGGGTTCGATACTTTGTTCGGGCTGCTCATCGGAGGGCTGGGCCTCGCCGGATTGAGGTTGGGAGGGCGATTTGCTGTCGGACCAGATTATATTGCTGAGGCTGAGCTGGTCGGCGGCGACGAACTGCTCGCCCGAATCTATGATTACGTTTTTGCTGAAGACGCAGGTGTAAGAATTGTCATTCCGCTGTGAGCCAACGGCGGTGACATCGTCGGCTGACTTTGCGGATGCGGAATTGTCGCGGGTTAAAGAATATGCGCGCTGGACTTTCAACTGTAAATGTTCAAGTTCATTTATTCTCAGAAACGCGAGTTTTTTGTTCTGGTCGTCGTAAATAATTTCAAGGCCTTTTGCCTGCATCTGCGCCTGTTTCGAGACGAATGAAACGGGGCCTGCGGTGAAGAACCTGCTTTTGCTGCTGATGAACGTTAAATCGTCAAGGTATATAAAACCTTCTTCGACGTCGCTGCCGGGCGTGGGGACTATATGCGCGACAACGTTTCCGGTGAGCGTCGCGTCGGTGGGATTAGGCGGGCTGACGTCCGCTTCGAGGACGACCGAACCGGTGTCGGCGGTGATATAGAAGGTCATTTCGGGGCGAAAGATGTTCATATATGGTTTTTCAATTTCCCACTGGCTGCCTTCCTGATGGAGGAGGCGTTCGAAGCCGAATTCGCGCTGAAGCTCTTTTGTTTCAGGGTCGAGAGTGCTGAAGCGTGCCATTTCGAGCGTGCCGATACTGACAGCACCGACATCGACGGGCTGGTCCTGTACGGTTTGCTGGTTCGGGTCGTCAACAGTCTGCGGTTCGACGTGTGCGATTTGGATTTTTGGCGTGCCTGAAATAAGATTGTACAATGAGTAAATCGCAATAATAGCGACGACGGCGTAAAGAGCTGTTTTTAATTTATGTTTATCGTATCGCATTTAAAATCCGTTCATTATTTTTGGATGTATCTTTCGAGCAGCTGCGGCCACTTGCCGGAGTTTTTTAGAATGTGCTCGATTACCTCGCGCACGGCACCGGAGCCGCCGGGCGTTTTCGTTACATAATCGGCGTATTTTTTTACTTCCGTCGCGGCGTTGGCAACGGCGATACCGAAGCCAACGTAAGTAATGGCCGGCAAGTCGGGCAAATCGTCGCCTATGTACGCGGCATTTTCGGCGTGGAGCTTTTCAAGAGTGAGAATCTCTTTGAGTTTGGGAAGCTTGTCGTAACAATCCGTGAAGCAGTAATGAACGCCAAGCTGCTCGGCGCGGCGGTTTGTAGGAGGTGAGGGCCGGCCGCTGAGAAAGGCGATTTTGCAGCCTGCTCGAATCCACATTCGTATGCCGTGACCGTCGAGGGTATTGAACATTTTGCTTTCCGTGCCGTCGTCGTGGAGGATTATGCTGCCGTTGGTCAGGACTCCGTCCACATCGAGGAAGAGCATTTTGATTTTCGAAAGGTCTGTGTTTTTATCTTCTGTCATTAAAAATTATCCAATCAGCCCACTACTTTAATTGTCAAAATATCCTGTACGTCTATGAGTCCGACGGGCTGGTCGTTTTCGTCAACGACGGGCAGCTCGTCGATTCTGAATTTATGGAAAATGGCGGTGGCTTCTGAGGCGAGCGCGCCGGCTTTTATGGATTTGCAGCCGGCGGTCATAATATCACCGACTTTAATGTCGAGAACTGACGGGCCTTTTTGCGTCATCACGCGGCGGAGGTCGGCGTCGGTTAGGATGCCGGCGAGCCTGCCGTTAAAATCCACAATCATTACAGCACCGTGACGTTTGACGTCTTTTGTTTTTTCGAGCATTTCGCGAACGGTATCGGAACTATTTGCGATTGCGAGTTTTTCGCCGGGGCGGAACATCATCGACTGTTCGACTGTCATAAGGCCCGTTCCGAGCGAACCTGCGGGATGGAAGCGAACGAAATCCTCGACGCCGAAGTTGCGTGCCTTCATTAATGTTAATGCGAGCGCGTCACCGAGCGCGAGCATACAGGTCGTCGAGACGCTTGGCGCGACGCCCAACGGGCAGGCTTCGTATTGCTTTCCGATGCACAGCGCCACGTCGCTGTGTTCTGCGAGAGTGGAATCGTTTTCGCCGGTGATGGCGATTAATTTGATTTGACGCTGCTTTACGAGATTTATCAGGCGAAGGATTTCGTCTGTTTGGCCGCCGTAGCTTAACACTATTACGATGTCATTGGTGCGCAACCTGCCCAGGTCGCCGTGGACTGCTTCGGCGGGATGTAGAAAATGGCTGGGCGTTCCGGTCGAAGCGAGCGTCGCGGAAATCTTTTGTCCGATGATGCCTGCTTTACCGATGCCGCTGACGATGACCGAGCCGGTGCAGTCGCAGAGCATTTGGAGCGCTCTGGTGAATGAGCCGTCGATTATGCGTGCCAGTGATTTTACGGCGTCGGCCTCTGATTCGATGACGCTGCGCGCGTAATCGATATCGAAATTTATTTTTTTATCAGTCATTTTTAAAGTGCGATAACGCTTCCTCTTTCGTTGTAACATATAAAATCGCGTTTGTCACCG
>JBBABK010000245.1:0-3578 GCA_041657685.1 Phycisphaerae bacterium
ACGCCAGATACTGAACTCTATCGCGGCTTGACTGAGATAGCGGAACTGGCGAAGTCGTTTGAGGAATTGAATGTAGCGCGTGAGATGGAATGGGGCATTGGCTATCGCAAACCTGGTGCGGGTCTAATGAACTTCATTACCAATATCCGCGAAGGCGCAGGGATGCTGGACGATATGGACGCTGCGCAGTATTCCCGATGGGAGACCGATGCGCAGGCGTTGGTAGATGCGTTCACGCGTGATAGCGCAATGGAGCAGATGCGCTTCAACTTGATACGACCTGAAGGTTCACCCACTTGGGACGACTATAATATGGTGCAGAACTACAAGAAGTCGGCGGCTGCTAAGGGTATGACGCTCAAGGAATACCTCAATAGCGAGAAGCAGATAACCGCCGAGTTGAATAGCATCGGCAAGACGCAGGAAGGGTTGCAGTTACTATCCGACTTCCAAGACGCGATAGCGGCTGAAAGCGAACAGCGTAGGATGCGCCCTAACGACCTTATGCGCGACCTTGAGACGGGACATTACCCGTTCCTTGCGCTTGGCGAAGCGGTTGCTAGACGCGCAGGACTTGACCCCGCAGTTTGGGGTTCAAGGCTGGCGATGGTATCCCCGCGTGTAAGCTCGGCTATCCAGAGTGTGCAGATGGGGATGGCGATTGTCTCTAAGCTGGACGGCAAGAAGCCTATTCGCATCGGCTCGCCTGAGCATTACAAGCTAACTAATGACCTCAAGATGGACAGGGCGATGGCTCTTAGTTCGCTAGAGGCGCGTATCAAAGGCATAGACCGCGATATAGAGGCTGGCGCAACGGCTACATACAAAGGCGCGAGGATGATAAATGACCCGCAGCACGGCTGGATACTACGCCGTGAGGCTGGACACGAAACACCGCGTCAAGGTATGTGGACTGCGCCTAAGAACTGGCAGGAATGGAACGCGAAGGGACACGAAGCCATAGCAAAAGCTCCCGACTATCTTATCAAGCTACAAGAGGAACGCTCCGCGCTGGTGGAGCAACTTGATAGGATGAAGACCGACGGGATACACCTGCCACGCGATATAATGGCGTATAAGATGCCCGAACTCAATCCTTCGGGTAAGTTCAAGCAGGGCGACGCTATCGGCACAGTCTATTCTGAACTCATAGATAAGATAGAGAACCCGCTGGCTAGAACGCTCATGCGCGGGCTGACTGGCACAATCATCGGCTTTGACAAGCCGCGCAGGGGGCTGTCGCTTGCATCGCTAGGACTGATGGGCGAGGCTACCGATAACCTGCTGCCGCGCATTGAGAAGGAACTTACAGCGGTTGTGGACGAATACGCCGCTAGTATCTCTAACCGCACGGCTGGCGGCGAGAAGATGGCGTTAGATAAGCTACTTCTGCTACCTGGCGCGCATCCTTACGATATACTACGCAAGGCGTTCAACTCCGACCTGCCGTTCCTACTAGCGAAGGAACTAACAGGACAGCGCGATAATGCACGGGCATATACTTTAGGGCGGTTCGCTGAGGTGTTCAAGTTACACGGCAAGGCGAATACCACTAAGGTTATGCAGCTAATGATTGACGAGAAGCCGATACCCACCGAGCTACACGCTATCCGAGACGATGTAACGAAGGTTATGGACTTCCTAGCGCAGTTCGTCAAGGACGCTCGGTATCGCCAAGACTATGTTACTAAGATACGCGAAGGCGTAACGCTCGGTAAATACACAACGCGCTTAGGCTCTATCGGAGGCAAGAGTATTGATGTAACTTACAATACTCCGTGGAAGTTGCACAGGACTTCTAACGAGCCTGAGATGACGCGCAATGTCGGCAATACGATTATCACCTATGTAGATAGCGTGTTTGATGAGTTCTACGGCAAGGGCATTGCCGAGATGTTTGACTATCTCTACGGAACGCCCTCCAAGAAGATTAGCGCAGAGCAGACTAATAAGGGGCTGGACGACCTTAGCGGATACCTTGTCAAGCTCATCCAGCATGATGTTCTCAACCGCCCGACTGACAGCACGAAGTTCCTGCGTAGTGTTGAGCCTTACTTGAACGCGGTAACGATGATGCGTTACGCATCCGACCTTGTAGGTAATGTCAATACGCATATCAAGAACGCATTACAGCCGCTACTAACTGCGGCTATGACTGGCGGGCTGGAGAACTTCGTCGCTACAATGCCGTATAAGTTCCATCCCGAAATGAAGGCGGTATTCAACGACTACCAGCACTTACTGGTGAGCAACTACTTCTCTGATATTCTCCAGCAGTCCAAGCAGTTTGAGGCGTTTGGTAATAAGCCCTATGCTTCACAGCAGTTTATGGAATGGCTGAGTAGTAGTTACCAGTGGGTAGAAGTCAATAACCGCGCTATGGCATTTGCCAACTCGCTTGGCTATCAACTAACTAAGGGCTGGAAGCCAGAGGAAGCGATACCCAGAGCGGTTATGGATGTTCACCGCAGCCAGTTTATGTATGGTCGTATGGGTAGCCCGATGCTGCTCAGAGAGAACGCCTTTGCGCGTATGGGCTTCCAGTATAGCTTCCAGTATCGCTACCTTGATATGGCGAAGCGCGTCCTTGACAACAAGGAATACGGGAAACTGGCGCAACTTGGACTGTCCAGCCTGATAATTGACTATGCCCTTGCACCTGTGCTATTCCACGATGAAGTATTCTTGGGAACGGCACGGCGCGTTCTACACGGCGAAGGTGGACAGGAGGACTTGGACGACTTGCTATTCGGCGGTATGACCGCTGGCGGCTTCAAGGATATCGTCCCACTGCAAGGTATGTATCCTGAGTTGGGCGCAAAGAGTATTGACCTTAGCAACTTCAACCCTGGCGCAAAGCCGCTGATGCAGGCATTGTCCAAACTAGGCTCTAGCCTGTCTGACGGCGATAGCGCGTTCTCAGAACTTGGCGAATACCTATCGGTAGTTGGCGATATGGGCGGGGGGAATGTAGACCCTGCGTTCTATAAACCGCTGCTTGCCAGCGATAGTATCTGGGGTGGTCTTGTGCCAGGTCGTGCTGCGTTGGACAGGGCGTTTGGCGTAGGGACGAGGATGCTGTCCTCAACTAACGGCGAAACATATCTTAGAGCGGCTAACGACGACCCATCGCGGCAGAATATCATTGCTACGCTCAGTCCGATGGAGGAGATGTCAATGCTATTCTTCGGGGGAACGCCCGAAGTAGATAGATACTGGCGGCTGCGCGGGATTGAGATTGACGCTGATATGGCAGGTGAGGCTGCAACCCGCGACTTGAAGAAGCCGTATATCAAGGCAATGGCGGAACAACTAGCGCGGGTGGACTTGGGTTCAGCGGCGGAATATGACGAACAGATGCGTGAAGCTATGACTACGCAATGGGGACGGGTTAGCGAAGAAAGCATCGCCAGTATGCACCGCGATAAGCAACTGCTAGGGCAGGCGTTAGAGCGGGCTATCTCGCTGCACCGACAGCATCATCCAGACGATAAGAAGTGGCAGAGCAGGCTGGAAGCGTGGCATAAGCAGATAGTGAACTCAGAGGCTACGGAGAAGGTCAAAAATGCGCCGCCTGC
>JBBABK010000246.1:0-3570 GCA_041657685.1 Phycisphaerae bacterium
TTGAAAGCTGTCAGCCATAAAGCCGGGCAATCGAATTTATGCTGATGACGGGAGGATTGTGTTCGAAGTTAAATCTGTCGAACGGAAAAGGCTAAAAACAAAAATACTGACCGATGGACAACTCGAAGAGCATAAAGGTATTAATATTCCCGACAGCAGACTGGAATTCGAATCGTTCACGGAGAAAGACAGAAATGATATCGAGGTCGGCATCGAGAATAAATTCGAATATATCTCGCAATCATTTGTAAGAAACGCGGATGATATCAGAAAGGTTAAAGAAATCGTCGGGCCGAGATGGAAAAGCTGCAGGATTATCGCCAAAATCGAAAGCCGGGACGCGCTGGCGAATATCGACGATATCATCGACCAGGCCGACGGCATTATGGTGGCTCGCGGTGATTTGGGCATTTGCGTACCTATTTACGAAATACCATTTATACAAAAGCTTATAATTAAAAAATGCCGGCAAAAAAACAAACCCGTAATAGTAGCAACCCAGATGCTGGAAAGTATGACGACCGAAGTTTTACCCACGCGGGCTGAAGTTACCGACGTGGCTAACGCGATTCTTGACGGGGCGACTCACCTGATGTTATCCGGCGAAACAGCGGTTGGAAAATATCCCGCCGAAACGGTTGAAATGATGAACGAGATAACAAAGGCCACTGAAAATTATCAGAAAAAACCCGTTCGGAGATAGCCCGGGGGGATTCGCTTTGCGGCTCTTCACTGCGCTTCGTGCCAAACCCCTGTGCCGCCTGCAAAGCTGTTCGAATCCAGATTTTTGAATATCACAGAGATGAAAAAAGCGTTACGAAAGGTTCGCAACGCTTTTCAAGTAAATAGCCCCAAGGGGATTCGAACCCCTGTTGCCGGGTTGAAAACCCGGTGTCCTAGGCCTGCCTAGACGATAGGGCCGGAACATATGCGAATTTTAAATCGAGAAGCCTAAAACTAAAAGAAAAAACTAAAAGTTATAATTATGATAGCAGTGTTGCCGCATCGCGGCAACGGTTACTCAATTTTTATTCCATACTGATGGCTTCGACCGGGCAGGCATCGACACATACGCCGCAATCTATGCAGGCATCGGGGTTAACCTTTGCCTTACCGTCAACCATACTGATTGCTTCACTCGGGCACTGACCAACGCAGGATTCGCAGCCGGTGCATTTACCTTTGTCAACATTAGCAGGCATTTAAGCTCCTTTCATACCCTACAAAAACATCATTCAAAACGATTGGAACAAAGCATTTTTGCAAAATACGCTTCGAATTACAAGCATTTTTTTGATGTGTATCGTATGCGGTGTAAAAAAGTTACTGGTTTTGGGGCGGTTTTCGGCCGCCAAGTGCGATGGCCATATCCCGCACGAGCTTGTTCTGTTCGTATCTGGCGACATGGTCGAGCACCTTGCCGAAATCATCTGTCTGATTTTGGGCCAGCAGGTATAAGGCCGTCATCCGTACCGGCCAGTTTTCATCGGAAAGATTTTGTGAAACAGCCTCGATGAGTTCAAAATCCAGCGGCAAATCGAGCATTGACTGCATCGTATAGACTCTCGCCGGCCAGTCGTCATTTTCCAGATTATAAACCAGACCGGACTTTAGCATATCGGGCATCCAGTCGGCATACTTGTAAGGGTACATAGGTTCATTGCCGGCCATTATATGCTGTTCAATGAGCAGCCCGATGAATAATTGCGCGGTGTTGTGGCTTTGTGAGCGTCTCTTCAGTGAGGTTATGCGATTGCGCAGAAACTGAGCGGTTAGATTTATCCCCGGCCTGCTGACCTTTGCGACAGCAGGGGAGATGTCTTCGAGACGATTGACCACCGAGCCGTCCGGCAGTGTTGCATCATCGAGGTATAACGTGAACTCCATATTTAACGAAGCCTGCGGATGTCGGTTGAGCATCTCTTTGAGCTGACCGCTATATAAGTTTACCGGCACAATCAGCGTCGAACCTGATGCTATGGTTTGAGAAGGCTGAATCTTTTTCGAAATGAGATTAGGAATCGTCCTGTTCAGGTCACCGGTGACTATCGCGTCGATTCTGATTTTCCCGGTCAACAGGCCGTAATCGGAAATAACCAGCGGCTCGGCGGATTTGTTCGTGATAATAACGGAACTTTGAAAATCGCTGCCGTAAGCGAACTGGTCGCCGCGAATGCTCAACTGTGCATTAAAGATTTCATTCGGCCCGCGAAAAGCAGGAACAATATTACTGCCGAACGTGTTTTGCATCACAGAGAGTATCATCTCAGGGTCGGCAGGGGGGACATAAATACTATTTTCCTGTTTCAATAACTGTTGTGCCTTGCGTGCTTCGAGTGACGCCGGTGCCGCGGTGATTATTTCCTTGAGAGCCGCCAACGCAGGAGCGTTATTCGGTTCGTTTAATTCAACCTCTGCTTTTGCAAGGTCAAGTATTATGCCTTGATAATTTTCGAAAAACGGTCTCGCCCAGTTCGGTTCATTATTTAAAACGAACGCATAGCTGAGCAGCCCGGCTGCGGTCGGGTCGTTCGGCTCGGCGGCATAGGCCTTGTTCGCCCAGTCGATTGCGTTTGCCGGGTCGACTTTTCCGAAACAGTAAAACCACGCGAGGTCTCGCGCGGTAACGGTTTGAGCCTGTGACCGGTATTCTTTCAAGGTGGTTTTCTCGGCCTCATCGAGAATTCGTACCGCCGATTCCGCGGCACCAGTCTGCTCGGCAGCCTTTGCTGCGACAGTTTCGAGTACGATATCGAACGTGCCCTGGAGGCGAACCTTCTCGGCAATCCTAAGGGCCTGATGAGTATCACGCTGACTGCTGTAAGCACTTAAAGCCCACGGCAGGTATATATACTGCGGCAGCGGCTCGTTCGGGTAGAGATATTCGTAAAGTTGCGAAGTGTACGCGTAAGCATCAACGGCCATTCCAAATAATTGAAGCTGCTGAGTATTTTGGGCAAAGACAAGAGCTGCCTGCAAATCAAGAGGGTTTTCGGTCGTGAGATATCTGAGGTGTTCCAGAAGGCCGGCCGGATTTATCTGGTCTCCCGCGAGTTCATAAAGTTTGTCGAAAGCGAGGCGGTTGTATAGATTTTTGTTAATCGCGTTTAAAAAATAATTTTGCGCGTTGGGGAAATCCGCTTTTTCTATTGCAAGCATTCCAAGTAAAGTGAACAGTTCCGACGCGAGAAGGTCGTTTCTGCTGCCCACCTGCTGAATCAAAACCGAAAGCATCTGTTCCCGCTGCTCGCGCGAATCAAGTCCGCCGAGCAAATACTGAACCGCCTCACGAGCAACCTGTAAATCTGAGTCAGGCCGTACATACTGCTGCAGTAAGGCTAACACAAGCTGTGAATTGTCTTTCGGTTCGATGATATTGTTGGGGTCATTCGGGTCAACGGTTTTGCCGTAGTATTCCGCGAGTCCGAGCGACAGCGGCGAATCGGTTTTGCAGGCGACTCTGAGCATATCCGGCAGGACGTAATCAGCCATTGTGTCGAGTTGAGAAGCGGCCGTCAAAAAAATAAGTGCCTGCTCGGCCTGTCGGTCCGATACAATTGACTTTTCGGA
>JBBABK010000247.1:0-3568 GCA_041657685.1 Phycisphaerae bacterium
GGTCGAGGGCGAGTACGATTATGAACTGCACTTTACGAATGACAGGCAGATGGAAGAATATATGAAGGTGAAGTTCGGTAATAATATCACCGAGAAGCTCAGGCAAAAGAAGAAGGGTAAACGAAGGAAGAAGAAATGAAGATACCGCCGGTAAAGGGTACGCGTGATTTTTATCCCGAGGAGATGCGGGTGCATAATTTCATAGTGGACGGGTGGAAGCGGGCGTCGGTGCGCAACGGATTCGAGGAATATGACGGGCCGATATTCGAGCATCTCCAGATGTACAAGGTCAAGAGCGGGGACGAGATTGCCGAGCAGCTTTTTTCGCTGACGGACAGAGGCGGGCGGGAGCTTGCGATTAGGCCTGAAATTACGCCGACGCTGGCGAGGATGGTCAATCAGAAAATCAATTCTTTGCCCCGGCCGATTAAGTGGTTCTCGGTACCGAGGCTGTGCCGGGCTGAACGGCCCCAAAAGGGCAGGCTGCGCGAGTTCTTTCAGTGGAATGTGGATATCATCGGGGTTGATGACGTACTGGCTGATGCCGAGGTGATTTTTGCGGCGGTGGATTATCTGAGAAGTGTCGGGCTGACAGAAAAAGATATACAGGTTAAATACTCCAGCAGGAAAGTGCTAACGCTTTATTTGAAGAGTCTCGGAATAGCGGAAAATAAGTTGAGTGAGGTTTATAGAATTTTAGATAAGAGGGAAAAGATACCGGCTGATGTTTTTGAAAAAATGCTGTCGGATTGTCTGTCTGATAAAAAAATTGTCACCAAAGTGCTCGACTATATGGAGAAAAAAATGATAGTCGAGGACATTGCCAGACTTGAAAAAACTAACAAGGAAATGACGGATGCTTTCAAAGAGCTGTATGATTTGAATGAGTATCTCAAAGATATGGGAATAGATGAATACTGCGTAGAGGAGCCAAGCATTGTTCGCGGGCTGGCTTATTATACAGGCATAGTATTCGAAATACACGATAGTGTCGGTGATTTAAGGGCAATTTGCGGCGGGGGAAGATTCGATAATCTGCTGCACGATTTCGGCGGGCCTTCGATATCTGCTACGGGTTTCGGTATGGGTGACTGCGTTCTGGAAATCCTGCTCGAAGAAAGAGGGCTGCTGAAAGACAGGCTTCAAAAGGGGAAAACAGATTATTTCGTTGCCTATGCCGAAGAGTTATACAAAAGAGATGCAGTGGATTTGGTTGCGCAGTTAAGAGGCAAAAACAAAATTGCAAATTTCAGTTATAAGGGCGGCGGACTCGGCAAACAATTGAAAGAGGCGTCGATGCAAAATGCCGGCAAGTGCGTGATTATTGGGAGCGAGTCTGAAAGAGGCGAACTTGCGATTAAAGATATGGCGACGGGTGAGCAGGTGACTGTAAAGGAAGAGGAATTTTTCAAATCGCTTTAGCGGAGGGGCGATGGAGAATCGGTCGGTTAATCATTATGAAAAGGCATTCGAGAACTGGCTGATTGACAATCGCGTTAAATACACATCGATAGACCAGAGCAAGCGTGCGGCTTTCGGCAAGGCCAAGCTGAAAAGTTTCGATTTTCTTTTGGAGCGAGACGGCAAATCCACAATAATCGCGGAGGTCAAAGGCAGGATATTCAAAGGCGGCAGCTTCGAAAAATTGACGAAGCTGGAATGCTGGTCGGTGGCGGACGATGTAGAGGGGATGCTGCAGTGGCAGAAGGTCTTTGGCCAGAGTTATCAGGCGTATTTTATTTTCGCGTACTGTATGGAAAATCCGGACGTGGATTTTGACGGCAGGGGCGTTTATGAGTATTCGCAAAAAAAATATCTATTTTTGGCGATTGGACTCGATGATTATCGCAGGTTTATGAAGCTTCGCAGTCCCAAGTGGCGGACGGTGACACTGTCGGCGGAGGATTTCCGAAGGTGCGCAATAGATTTGGAGAAATTATTAACCGCGGATAAATTAACCACGAATGAACACGAATAAACACAAATTAAAACCACAGATTGACACAGATTATCACAGATTTATTTTAAGAAAAAATTAGACACGGATTTACACAGATTCACACTGTTGTTTAATAATTGACCACGAATCCCGATAAGTCGGGACAAATAAATTCCAAATACTAATTTCTAAATCCTAAACAAATTCACAATCCGAATACCCGATTTTCAAAACTATTTGCCACAGAGTACACCGAAGATAATGAAGAATAATGTTCGCTGAACATTATTAGTTTTTGTATATTGTCGGGGATGCGAATAATAGCTGGTTCAAAGCGCGGGTTGAAGCTTCAAAGTCCGGAGGGCGATGTGTCCCGGCCGATTATTGACAGGGTCAAGGAATCGCTGTTCAGCGTGCTGTACGGTCTGGGGCTGCCTGAAGGAGCGATGGTTGCGGATTTGTTCAGCGGGGTCGGTTCGCTGGGGCTGGAGGCGCTCAGCAGGGGCGCGGAGTTCGTGACGTTTATCGAGCGTGACCCGCAGGTAGGCAGCGTTTTAAATAATAATATCGAAAAAGCGGGATTCGCCGGGCAGTCGAAAGTTATAAGGGCCAACGCGTTTAAGGTCGGCGCGCCGGTTCCCTCGACTTCGCTCGGGACAGGCGGTGGTGACGGGCGCAGGTACGACCTGGTTTTCGTTGACCCGCCTTACCCGACGACAAAAGACGTTAGTGAGAGTTCGCAATTAGCAGGCTTGATGGGTGTGCTTGCTGGGCAGGTTACGGATGATGCGCTGGCAGTTGTTCGGACACAGGAGAAAGTCGAGCTGCTGGATGAATATGGCGCGTTCAAAGTATTACAGAGGCGGCAGTGGGGAAGTATGAATGTAACATTATTAAAGAAATCCTAAATTCTAAATCCGAAATACTAAACAAAATCAAATGACCAAAATAAGAAATTCAAAACAAGAAGAAAAAGATGAGTAACAAGCGGGCAGCGGAAAAAATCGTTCGGCAACTGCGGCAACTGGGGTACGAGGCCCTGCTGGCCGGCGGCTGTGTGCGCGATATGCTGCTGGGGCGAAGGGCGAATGATTATGACGTGGCGACGAGCGCAAAACCAGAAAATGTAATGAAAATATTTTGTCGTACGGTCAAGGTCGGGGCGAAATTCGGCGTAGTAATAGTGTTGTTGGATGATGAGCAGGTTGAGGTCGCGACGTTTCGCACCGAGGGCGGATATACGGACGGCAGACATCCCGGACACGTGAAATTTTCGACGGCCAAAAAAGACGCTAAGCGGCGAGATTTTACGATTAACGGGATGTTCTACGACCCTATAGAGCGGCGAGTCATTGATTATGTCGACGGACGGGCGGACCTCAAAAAGAATTTAATAAGAACTATCGGCAAGGCGACTGAGCGGTTCGGCGAGGATTACCTGCGAATGCTGCGGGCGGTGCGGTTCAGTACGAAACTCGGATTTGAGATTGAGAGTGAAACGTATAAATCGATTCGCAGGACGGCGGAAAAGATAAATCTCATAAGCGGCGAGAGAATCGCGATG
This sequence comes from Phycisphaerae bacterium, assembly GCA_041657685.1. Lineage (GTDB taxonomy): Bacteria > Planctomycetota > Phycisphaerae > Sedimentisphaerales > Anaerobacaceae > JBBABK01. The sequence goes on from JBBABK010000247.1 coordinate 3,504, forward strand.
GAACTGGAGGGGATTGTTACGAACGCAGGCCGAGCGGCGGGGATTGAGATGCTGATTGATTGCGG
>JBBABK010000248.1:0-3552 GCA_041657685.1 Phycisphaerae bacterium
GTGTTGCAAGTAGCATAGCCTTCAGGTCTCATTTCGGTTCTCCTTGTGTAATAATAAAACGGCGAGAATGGATTGAGTATTCCCATTACTTCCTCACGAAGTCCAGCCGCCGTATAACGCCCTCTTTTATCGTCTGCTGCTTCTGCGGGCGCGGCGTTTCCTTGATATTGATTGTGTAAGTATCCGTCACCAGTATTCCCTGCGGATACGATTGTAGCATAGCCTTTACTGCATCGTCAAGCGCGTTGTATTCATCCCGTGAAGTCCTCAGCGCATCGCGCCTTGTGAGCAGGTCGTCAAGCTCCTTGTTCTGTTCAGCGGTCAAGCAGCCGTCGCTTTCAATAGCAGGCAGGCATAGTGTCTTATACGGGCATTCGTTACACGAGGGGTTGATGTTAGGCGGTAGAAGCTCCTGCTTTGCTACGGCAAGGTTCACGCGCTCTACCCGCTCTATCAGCCAATCCGCGAAGTCCATATCCAGCGTAATAGGCACTAGCTTGACTTCCCCGCTGGTCTTGTTCTTTAGCACAAACAAGCCTTCCTGCGGGCGGTTCTTGTATGTAGTCGTATCAAGGAATAGGTAGAGCTGCATCTGCGCGTAGTAGTTGCGTAGATACCAGTGCTTCGGGTCAAACGGATGCCGGATGTAATCAGCGTCTAGCTTCGGGAATATGAACGGGCTGCAAGACTTCAGCTCGGCTACAAACATCTCGCGCTCGTTGAAGCCTATCTTCGCGTCAATGCGCCCGCCGATGTTCCAGCTATTAGGCGGGAAGTTCAGCTCTTCCTCGCGGATAACGAAGCCCATCTCGCGCAATGTAGCCTTGATGCTTTCGCCTTGATACTTGCCTTCGTTGAACACGCGCATAAGGCTCGCGGGCTTCGGTTCAGCCTTGTCCCAATGTAGCCGCTGATAGGTTAGGTAACGCTCGCACGGATGCCCTAGTTCACTTGCGCGGTTACTACGCACGGGATACTTGCGTTCACGCTGCGCTTCCCAATACGCGTCAATGCGCTCGCTTGCGGATGCTATGAAGGTTGCTAGGTTATCCATTGTGAACCGCCTCTACCCATTGTATAGCATCCCATATCCCCTGAGCGCACAAGAAAAGCTCTCGCGCCTGCGGGAAGTCATCTGCGATTGGGAAGCGAGTGGCGACAATCATATCATCGCCCATCGTGATATTCCCGAAGAACATCCCGTTCTCATAGTAGCGAAGAACGTGTCCCGCGTATCTCCAATACTTATCCACGTTGTTATCCACCTAAGTCCTCCCCGTAGCTCTGCATCGCGCGCAGCTTGCCTAGCGTCTTGTTCAGCCACTTCTCCGGCGCGCGCTGAATGTTCGCCGCCTTGATAGCCTTCATTTGCCCGTCGTTACCCGTGAAGCCTGAAGCCTCAAGCAGCACTTCATCTACCGAGCTTCCGGTATCCTCAGCTATCTTGGTAGCGAGTGCCAGGGCTTCGTCGGCGAATGAGTTGTTACGCTCCTGCGCCTTTGCCTGTGACGCTTCGCCGCGCTTGAATGTAACACTGGGGATTGCGTTGATAAACTTCTCGTCCAGCCCTTCTTCACGCAAGTCGTCAATGGTCATATCACCAATGCCGATAATGCTGGTGATAGCGCGCTGAAGGTAGTTAGCCCACGCCTTCTTGCGAACGTCAGCTTCCTTTGTTATGAAGCCGTCAGTGCTATCGGCTGAACCCACTATCGGGAGCTTATGCGGATACCGCGCCGCGCTCACTTCTCCCTTCAGTATGAAGCGCACCTGCGCCTTGCCGTTGTCATCCTGAAACCGCTCCACAGTCTCAGCAGGGCTTGTGATGTTCAGCCCGTAGCTCTGCGCTACGCGGAGCGAACCTTGCGCGGTCAGGCGCACCTTATCCCCGCCAGCAGCGCGATAGACTGTCCAATCGTGCGGCTTAGTGAGCTTGAGTAACGCTCGCTTCACGCGCTCCGCGCCTTCAGCCGCTTTGATACGGTCAGCAATCAGCGCGTCAATATCATCCGGCAGCACTACCGCATCAGTCGCAGCGGGTATCAGGTAGTGGTCGCAGGTATCGTGAACCTGCAAGTCGTCATCCAAAGCCAAGTTGTCATTCGGGTCTGGCACTATTGCGCCCTCCGTATCTCGTTCAGCTTGCGTGTGGCGATGATAAGCGCGCCTTTGATGCCTTCAATCTCCGTGAACTTGTCCTGGTAATCCTGGATAGCTTTCTCTGAGAGAAGGTATTGCTCGTCAAGCTCAAGCTCCAAGCGTTCAAGGGTCTGAGCGCGAAGGACGATTTCGTTTATCGCCTTCTGTTCTTCTGTTTCGTTTTCGTTCTCTTTCATAGTATTCGTTCTCCTTTCGTGATTAGCGATTATAGCACGCTAGGCGGCTATCTCTCCGCCGTAATAGTGAGCCGTCCAGCGGTAAAGGAAGGCGCGGTAGTGAAGGTAATCCAGCACCTGTCGCGCCTTATCCAGCAACTCCAGCGCGTCGTCGCCTGGAGCGCAGATAGTAAGCAAGGCCAGCAAGCGGTCTAGGTTAGTGGTCATTATTGCGCCTCCCCTTTGAGATACTTTGCGCTTGCCTTCCCGAGCTTTCCGAAGGCGGCTTGAAGGCTCGGAGATAGCGGGATAACCTTGCCTGTCGGCTCATCATCCGGCGCGTCAAGCTCTGCCAGTTCGCGCTCTGCTGCGGCTAGTATGCCGATGATGCGGTCTGTTATGGCCTTGTGCCATTTGCGCCTGTCTTCCGGCAGCGACAGCGAGTAACGCTGGTCACGCTGGCGGCTGGTAACTTCTGCGAAGTCGCGGATGCTGAATGAGCCATTCCAACGATAGAGCAGGCACATCCCAGGTTTCGGGTCAATCACACACCAGAGCGCGCCATTGCTCTGATATGTGTAGCTGTGGCCTGTCAGGTGGCATCCTGCACGGCCTCTGCTCCATACGATAGACTTCTTAGTTGTAGCCATTCCGTTCTCCTATTCCCAAGCTCCCTGAACCACCAGGGGCATAAACCCCTCCCCGAATTGAACGGGGAGGAGCTTGGGGAAGGCGGGGTTACATTATCTTAGGGGCGTAAGGCTCGCTGGTCATCTCCCGCCATCCCGCAAAGAATGCCTCGCGCAATGCCTCGCGCAGGTGCTTTTCCTTTTCGTCTGTGGTTGTTACGTGTTCCGCGATGCGGTCAAGCGCGTTGCTGATTGCAGCCGATACGCCGGAAGCCCTGTTGTAAGCGTCGGCGTTTTCCTGTGTCGGGTTGCTCAAGTAGTTGCTGTATGTAACAGCCAAGATGAAGCCGCTGCGGTTTGCCTCTTTCAAGATTGCCTTCGTTGCGTTCATTCCGTTTCTCCTTTCCCTTGATTTCCGATGCGAGTATAGTTTAGTGGTTGGCGAAGGGGATGTCAAGCCCTTTTACTCTGCTATTTTGGCTATTTTGCAAACTACTATACGCGTGTTTTCACAGCGGTTTAACCCGCACCAGCATTGGAAATCGTGAAGTTGAGAAGCTACTTTGCTATGCTAACGCGCTTCAACGCCCGCTGCGCCTTGAGCAAAT
>JBBABK010000249.1:0-3544 GCA_041657685.1 Phycisphaerae bacterium
GGTTTTTTATTTGAATCAAAAATCTCCGAACTCCCCGCCCTGCTTTGAAAATTGGAATGACCGCCGTCCTCAAAGAAGCTTACACCAACCACGCAAAGTGCCTCCCCCCGCTAATCCAGAAAATTAACTCACGAATAGCTTGATTTATGGTACCGAAAAGCTTCGTTGCGCAGCCAATTGTATAATATTGGAATTTGTTTTTTTGTCCTTGACAATCGGGCTAAAGCAGGTATAAGAAAACGATATTGTGGGAATATCTAGAACTAAAAGAAACAGTAAAGGAGGCAAGAAATGAAGAAAACAATAGCAGCATGCCTATGCACAACTGTACTGCTTGTTTTTAGCCACCAGCTAATTGCACGTGAAAGGGACGGCATAACTATCGATGTTAATATTTCCCCTCCCCAAGCCCAAGCTGTCCCCGTCCGTACTAATTGGAACATGGAACTACGACTCTACAAAGAAACAACGAAACATGAGCCAGGAGTAAATACTACCGACTTCGAGATAGTGAGTCGTGATGGAAAAGCAGCCAATGAGTACGGTAAATGTGTCTGGAACACTTTGGTATTCAAACCAGAGAGACCAAACAGTAATACTCAAATTAGGTATTACTATGAGGTCGTATGTTGGGGCGGGTGGGCTTACCATGACTCATATTCGCAGGAGTTAGATGCTGGTAACCCAAATACGTTTCAAGTAAATATGTACATGACTCGCAAATAGTTATCGTTGCCGACCCTGGTCCGGACTGTATTTAGCCCGCCTTAAATGTCCTGTGCAGAGTAGGCCCTTCAAGAAGGAAAGGAGAAAGGCTATGAAGGCTAAATCGCAAGTGGAGCTAAGTTTTGAACAACGGATCGAGAAACTAGAAGTACAAAACCGAAGATTGAAATGTTTGATTATACTTTTTGGCCTGCTTGGTATGTTTATCATTTCGGCTGGAATGCAGACTATTCAGGAGCAACTCATCATCCGTGACCGAAACAACACAGTAAGATTCGACATGGGTGTTGATAAATTCAACGGCAGGGCAAATGCATTACTCATTTTTGATATGGATGGCAGAAAACGAGTCGACATTGGAGTGGATGCCTCCGGCAATACTGGGATCGTGCTTCTAAATCCAGATGGAAGTATCAAATGGAGAATTTGACGGTTTGCATCAATAACCTTCGCCTATCCGGGCTTCGACTATGTTTGGTCACGCTCAGATTCTCTGGACAGACAAGGCCCTACGAATAAGGAAAGGAGAATACTGTATGATTTCGAATTTTAAAACATCTTGGATGTTTATAGTACTTGTTACACTTACATTACTTAGTACGTTGCAGCAATGTTATGCTGAGGTTTCGGGAAGTGTGGACAGTTCCGTACGGATCACTACAGAAGGAGATTGCTGTGCGGAACTTACAAATATTACGGCTACGGTAAACCAAAGCAAAAGGGAAGTGACTTTCTCTTTTAACTATCGCGCGTGGAATGATTACAGAACCCCGATAGTTCAACTGCACATAATGCGAGGGGGTCGTGTGATAAACACCTTTTACAATGGCGTGCCCCCAAAAAGTCCGGGGTGCTCCGGGAAAGCTTTTGTCACGGTCCCCGTACCATATGGGGCCAGCTACGATATTAAGCTTTGCATGACGCTTGCCAGAAGCGTTGAACAAGGAGCCGCGCATGCGGAACAAGGCGGTGGACATAGCCGTGTTTTTGCTAAGATAAAATCTGATTGAAGTTGTGAATTTGGGCTTAGTTCTGGATATGCCGTAAGCCAGTACCACGATAGAACATCGCAGAGGTAGCAACCGTAACCAAGGATGATATCATGGAAAACCCGGCCGATGCGATTGAAAGTGATATGCGCTGTGCGGAAGACAAGGCTCGCGAAGATGAAGCAAAGTAACACCGTAAAGACAGTTCTATGAGTTTACATCATAATGGTTTTGCGGGCCTACACTGAAGCATTGCGCCTTTACATCATGCCATTGTAAGTCTACCGCGAGTAATAAATTTTCGTACAAAATTTGTGTTCTCTCCGCGTTCTCCGCGATAAAATAACAGGTGTTCATTTGTCCCGACTCATCGGGATTCGTGGATAATTCTCTGTGTTCTCTGTGACCTCTGTGGCTATTTTATACTTTTTAATTTTTCTCTGTGGCAAAAACCAAATCTGTGAAAATCTGCGCTAATCTGTGGTTAATTTTGTCATTTGCGACAACCCGTCCAGGCACAACTGCGACCACGTCTCCATCGTATCTTTCACGGTCTGCAATTCCTCCATTGTCATAAACGACATCTGCGTAATCATCTGCTCTTTTTTGCCGACCCTCGGCTCATCCAATTTCCACAAATGCACAACCCCCAGATGCACCTTGCCCACCTCATTGGTATCATCGTTAAGCAGAGCCGCTATCGTGTCACTATGCCGCGATTCCACGTTGACTTCTTCCGCAACCTCCCGCTCGACCGCTGTTAGATAAGTTTCTTTAACCCCTAACAGTGAGACATCATCGACCGGATTTATATGTCCCCCGATGCCGATTGAGCGGTTCCCTACCAGCCGCTTCTCGCCCGCCCTGCTGCCCCTGACATAATTGAGGAACTTATCCCCGCTATTGATTATCACATACGGAATCAACTGCTTAAAAGACGGGTCCGTCTCCGCTGAGCCGCGCGTCATAAACCGCAGTACGCCCGGCTGGAATATCGCATTCAAATACTTCTCCACGTCGAACGCCAATCCGTGAAACATCCCAAGCTCTTCGATTACCTTAGTCTCAACAACCATCACCAGCTCGTTGGGGTCCATCTGTTCTCCTTAAAAAATCACGAACTGCGAATATATCCCATCCTGCCGCCGATGTAAACCCGCGCCGTTATAATATTCAATTTTCATTCTTCAATATTCAATTGACACTTTCCCATTCCCGTCCAATCCCCTATAATAACCGCCGATATATTGAGGTGTATATGGCTGACCGGAAAAACAACGCGTACGTCCAGTGCATAAACCCGAACTGCCGGGCGCAGTTCGATTGTATGCAGGTGCTGTTCAAATGTCCCAATTGCGGCACCCTGCTCGATACGCTCTACAACTGGGACAAAATCGAAGTCCCCGATAAAATGAGCGACTTCGCAAAGCGCTGGGCCACCCGCGACAACCGCCTCGATTTCTCAGGAGTCTGGCGTTTCCGCGAACTGCTGAACTTCTGCCCCGATGAGAAAAAAGTAACCATCGGCGAAGGCCAGACCATACTCGAACAAAACTGCGCAATCGCCAAGCATCTCGGAATGAATCCCAAAAACCTGTTCCTGCAGTACGAAGGCCTCAACCCGTCCGGCTCGTTCAAGGATAATGGTATGGTCGCCGCGTTCAGCCACGCGATGATGGTCGGCGCAAAAGCCTGCGCCTGCGCATCGACCGGCAACACCTCCGCATCCGTCGCCCTGTATGCCCATCAATGCGGCCTCAAATGCACCGTCTTCATCGGCTCGGGCAGAATCGCCTTCGGCAAGCTTTCACAGGCGATGGACTACGGCG
>JBBABK010000250.1:0-3542 GCA_041657685.1 Phycisphaerae bacterium
CACTTTGCAGCGTGTATGTGTAGCCGTCCATATAATCGCCAATTGCGCCGATTCTATCGAGCAGAGCGGCCTTGCTTGCCGCCCTTAACGAGCCGGTCTGTTTTATAGTCCTGCCGCGAGCGCCGAGGTCGATGGCGATTTCGCCGTCAAGCCCCGCGATTTTTCGCCGATGCGACTCGCGCGATGTGCCGGCGATTTCGATTTTGAGCGTTCGTTCGTCGAACAGGCTTTGGCCGTTGAGCGTCGTTGTCATAATCGCACCCGTTAATCCCTTGTTAATCTTATTGCTCCGCCGCTGCTGGTCCGCTCTGCGATTCCGTCGTCGCCCGTATCGATGCTAAGCCTCGCCGTCGCGCGAGCCGATTCGAAGCACTTGCGATAATAATTGCTCTTTTTCCAGAAGGCTTCGTCGTCATTGCGCCCCGTCAGCATCGCATAGACAGCCGAGATTACCGCGAACACCGAAGCACGTTTGAGCACGTCAGGAGCGAGAATATCCTCGGCTTCGATATCGCTGGCCGGTGCGCCGGGTTTGATTGCGAAAAATTCGGTGAGTGCAAAGGCAGCCTCGCAGGCCTGCGGGTCGAACGTGCTGATGCGGTAATTTATGTCGCTGCCCTGCGGCGGCGCAACGGCATTGCTTTGACTATCAACACGCAATACAGAAACCGTTAATTGTGTCGCTGAATCGACCGAGACGATTTCAAAAGCGCCGTCTATAGTCAAAGCCGCATTACTTAAATAAATAACCTGGCCTGGCGATACATTGGCCGTGATAAAATCAGCGTCGGCCGCTGTGAAGCCCGTACCCAAAATCACACCGCCGGTGCCCTGTGAAATAATCTGCCACGGGAGGTGAAACTCGCCGAAAAGAATCGGCTCATATTTCAGAATGTCCGCGTCGTTTGAAAACTTGACCATTATTAATCTCACTTACTGGATGCTGGATACTCGATACTGGATACTGGACAGGGATTAACTCCGCGCCCCGCGTCTTCTTGTCGAAGACAAGAGCGGGGGCGCGAGGTAATCCTAAAACCTGCTTAAGTTGTTGCGAGATTTCGAACCAGTCCGTGGGCCGATTCGTTCTTCATCTCCAGCGTATATTCGCCAATCAGCTCACCGCATTCGTAATCGCCGCTGCTGGCCAGCGGTTTGAAGTGGAAACTCCTGCCCGAAAGCGGCAACACCTTGATACGCGACGAATCGAGCAGCAGAACCGTATCCTGCGGCACCCATCTGCTGGTGACAACTCGGCAGACGCCGAAATCACTTTCGTAAACGCTTATCATATTGGAAAATTTTGTGTCGCCGGAAACATAAGTTCTGCTGTCGGCGGTAAAGGCGTTAATCATACGCTTCTGGAAACCGTTGACGACAATCAGGTCGATACTGCCGTTGCTGTTGTCCCAGATTCTGCGAAGCATAAGATTAAGCGTATTCTCGTTGAAAGCCCCGCCGGGAGGAAAGCCGGTATCGTTAACATCCATAACATTCGTAGCAATCTGTTTGATAATCCCGTTCATAGACCTGCGAATGGTCGTGCTGCCCTGCGGCACACTCGTCGGCAAGCCACCGTTGATGACCGTGCTTTCGAGGTCGCGCACAAGCTCGCGCAGCCGCTGCTGCTTCTGATAGTCCATCTCATCGGCCAGGCCGAGCTGACCGGCGGCTATGTCGGTGCCGGAAACTTCGACGGCTTTGGTAAAAATCTGCGTATAGTTTCCTTTGCGAACGCGATTAGTAAATCTAACATCAGGTTTATCATCGCCTTCGAGAGCCGCGTTGCCGAGGATGTTAATCACGTTGCCGTTGTAAATTTCCTGCTTTTCGGTGCCGGCGTAACCGCGTATGACCGTCAGCGTCGAATCGTTTATCGCCGTTACAAGCATCAGCTCCTGCTTGCTGAAAACCTGAATCTGGTCGCCGACGTGGAACCGCCCGGGATTGGCGACATCAAACGAAGTTTCATTAAGCGGGTCGGCTATCGAAGCGTCGCTAACCGTATCGCGATTCGGCAGCAGCTCGTCTTCGAGCCATTCGTGGTGCGTGCTCCGCGCTTCATACAGCGAATCGCCGAGCGCATCGAGCAGAGGCGTCTCGTAAGGCGAGATAATCCCAATCAAATCGGATACATCCTCAGCCAGTTCGGGCAATGTGCTGCCCGCTGAATATGTTGCTTTACCTGTAAAACTCATTTATCTTTCTCCTTGTGTGTTCTGTATTTTGTTTTTCTTTTACAAATAATTTCTTCGCAGCCGCAGGTACTCGTGCAAATCGTCCCGGCTGCCCGTCGATGCCGCCCTGGCAGCAGCCTTGCTAAGGCTCATCCTGTTTGAGGCAACAGAATCCTTAACACCGGCTGTTCTTGTTCTCTGCGGAACTGTGCTTTGCCTGGCCGAGCCGAACAAATGAGGCTTGTCGTTTTTCAACTGCTCAACGATTGCATCGGTATCGGTATCGGCGTCGTCATCGGCTGCCCGTGTCTTTGCGACAAGTAAAGCAGTCTCAATGTCACTTGCGCCGGCGGCAATCAATTTTTTTGTCAATGACTGCTCGGTTTCGAGCTGTTTCATCTTTCCCGTCAGCTCCTGCGTCTCATCACGCACCGATTTCAACTGTTCGTTAAGCTGCTCGATTTTCTGCTCGGCCGCCTGCGCCCGTTTGCGATAGCGAATCGACTCGGCTACCGGAACGAGCTTGGCGTTATCAACTGTTACATCTTCTATGTCTTCTGACTGTACTTTCGCTTCTGCGTCGGTCTGACTCATTACCATCTCCTGTTAAATTTCGAATTTCGCATTTCGAATTTAGGATTATTTTCTTTGTGCTTCTGTATCTTAGTACCTCTGCACCTTTTTATTTCGGATTTAGGATTTTAATTCGTATCCCAGTTCTTTGAGCACCTGCTCAGCCGGGACGCCGAGTTCCTTTTTGATTTGCGCTTCCTTGAGCCGGTCGGTCATATTATCCGGCAGCGGGTTCGGGAAAATCACTTCCACTTCGCGCTCGGCCTGGGCGGTTTTATATATCCCGGTTCTGTCCAGCATCTCCAGAGCCATCGCGACAATGCTCGATATTCCCTGGCCGTAGGTAAATCTTTTGCGGTCGGTCTTGCTCAACATCCCCATCAGCGTCAGCCTAAGAGCAACCGCGCTTGTCAGATTGCCGAGCTTGTTTTTGAGGACGCCGGCTACGACCGGTGTCACTCCGCTGATTTTGTCCATAGCTTCGCGAATCTCGGCGATGTGCAAATCCTCGCTGGGCGTCGCCGCGTCGCCGCCGAATTCCTCAATCGCCGCGTCAGGATTATCCGTGCACCACATACGACCCGGTGCGACCGGACGATTTTCAAAACCGTCAATGCCCTTGCCGAGGTACATCTTGAACGACTGAAACGTAATTCGATTCGCGCGGTCGCTAAGGCGAGTGTTTAATTCGTCCTGCAGCGGAATCAGGTGTTCGACGTCGCTGATGCCTTCGTAAAAATAAGGCTGAGCGATGTTCTGAATGTGCACCATCGGCAAAAAGTCCCACGGCAT
>JBBABK010000251.1:0-2814 GCA_041657685.1 Phycisphaerae bacterium
CTGATAAACAAGGAGGAAGGCGATGGCGAGTAGGCTTACGAAACTCCAGCGCAAAATACTACGATGGATAGGGGACACTTATAGAGAAGGCGACGCAACCGCATCCGAAGAAGTGCTAATGGACGCTGGCAAACCCGATGAAGTCAAACGCGCATTAGCTTCGCTGGTCAGGCGCGGATACATATATCAATGGCGCGAATACGGGCTGACAAGCGAACACCGAGATGAATATACCAAAGGAGAAGGCGATGGCGTGGACAACTAAAGAAACGCTACAGCTACTGAAAGACCAAGAGGAGTGTATCACTGAACTTGAGACCGCCCTTGCCGACATGACCAAGCGGGCGAAGGAGGCGGAGCAACTTATTGCCGCAATCAAGGTAGAGCTTTACGACGAAGAACGCGAGATTGTATTCCGCTATGAAGGATGGGAGTGCGATTATCACGATATGGCGGGCGAAGCCGTTGGGTTTATGAAAGCCGTCAAGCGGATAGTTGAACCCACCACGAAGGAGGCGCAAGGTGAGTAAACAATTCGCTTATCGCAAGGACGGCAAGAGCGACGACCCGCTGGTTCACCTAGACTGCGGGGGCATCTTCCGCAACCACAACCACCACTGTTGCGGCTTAGTGCCCACCTGTAACAAGTGCGACCTGAGCCGCGCTGATAGCAACCTAATTCTCTGCGCTAACAAGGCGGAAGCATTGAAACTCAAGGACTTATACGCGCTGGACACTAAGGAGCTTATAGAAGGAGATATGAGCTAATGGCTAAACTCAAGGCTAATGAATACTGGGCGTTGATAGATAAGTGGGGCAACGTCAAGGATAGCAAGCTCTACAACGACAAGGGCAAGAAGGAACTCAAAGACTGCTGCCCGCCTGAAAGCAAGACACGCGAGAAGTCTTGTGCATGGACTGAGCCGCAAGACCCTAAATGCTGTGATAAGTGTTGGGAAGCCTGCGGATGTCGTATTGTCAAGGTTCAACTGGTGGTGATTGAGTGATTGCACAAGTGAAACTAACTTGGAAGCGCAACGAGTTTACCGATAAGAGCGCGTATTGGTATGACTTATACTTACGCATCGGCAAGTCTAACGTGAATGTGGCATCCGTCAATTACGACCTATCGGGCGGCTGGCTGTTCGTTGACGGGGATAAGCCATTCTTCAAGAACTTCAAGACGATGGACGATGCGAAGGCTTACACAGAGAAGCGCGTTGTCAAATACTTCGGACTAAAGGAGAACACTGATGTTTGACAACTGGGAATGGCAAGGGGAAGGCGACTACTACTCGCTGGTGGGTATTGACCCGATGGGCGAAGGGCTGAACCAATACTCGGTCCTCGCGGAGATTAAGTGGGACGTGCATAACGAACTCTACCGTGTAATCTGTTACTTCCCTGAGTGGACGCTCTATGTATCCAGCGAGAATATGTCAAGTATCCTGATTGAAATAGTAGAACGCTACCTCAAGGATAAAGGGGTGATTGAGTGAGCATTTGGATTGACAACGAATGGGCGCAGCTATGGCAGCGATGCAACTGGCAGACTTGGCGACCTCTGGGTGTCTGCTTTGAGCGTGACTGCAAAGAGTGGGGCGGATGGTGGCAGTTTGAGCTATACATACTAGGCTTCGGGCTGATAATATCACAGGCGGCGAAGGAGAACTAGATGCAACACATTGATATTGTAGTGCCTACTAAGCGGGACGAAGTTCACTACATAACCCCGTTAGGCTGCGTTCACCTTGAGGCAAGGCTGCACCACAAGCGGATATTTGAGGAGCTTATCAACTCCCGCCATAAGCTACCGAACCACCACTTCATAGGGCTTGGCGATACTGTAAACGCTATCTCAGTGAACGACCTCAAGCGGTTCACAGCGCACGAAACCAATCGCGTTATCGTGAACAGAACTGATTACTACAACGCCCTTAGCGACTACCTTATCCAATCGTTTGAGCCTATCATTGACCAGCTTGATGTTCTGATGATAGGCAACCACGAATGGAAGCCTACGCAGAACTCAGGCATTGAGCCTATCAGTGAAGTTATCGGGCGGATGAAGGAGCGCGGCGGGCATTGCAGGTGGGGCGGCTACTGTATGATGCTGACCTATCACTTCGTCAATACCGAAGATACCAACCACCATAGGACGGAGAAGGTGAGCATCCTCGCAGCGCACGGCAACTGGGGAGGGCAAGGCAAAGGCATCATCCAGACTGTGAAATGGGCTGCTAGTATGCCGTATCACGACCTATGCCTAACGGCGCATAGCCATTCAATGGTGATACATCCAGAGCCTAAGATGGAGCAGACCGCTCCTAGATGGCGCGATGGTCAAGTCTTACAGCGCGAGAATGTAGATAGGACTATCTGGTTTGTGAACGCGGGAACATTCCTGCGCGGATATAACAAGCACGATGAGCTACCAGACTACGGGGAACGCGCAGGGCATCCGATAAGATACATCGGTGCTCCGCTGATAATGGTCAAGCCCGTATTCGGGCATGGCATCAAGGTAGATGTTATCGGCTCAACTGAAACAGGAGTAATCAAGTGAAAGCGTTAAAGACCATTGGTTATTGGCTATCAAGAATAATCATAACAGCCACTTGCATCAGCCCCACATTTGATAAAAGCCCGCCTGTTATTATCGCGGCTGCATTGGTTGTCTTTATCTTAGTTCACGTGTTGTTGAATATCGCATTTGCACCAATACCAGGAGACGACTTCTAATGAATATCCCCTTTCATCGCAGCGACTACGGCAAGCCCGAATACGACGCGGTCAAGCGCGTTCTCAAGTCAG
>JBBABK010000251.1:2824-3524 GCA_041657685.1 Phycisphaerae bacterium
CGAGGAAGTAGCCGCGTTTGAGCAGGAGTTCGCCAAGTATGTAGGGGCTAAATACGCGGTTGCGGTTAGCTCTTGCACGATGGCACTGACGATTGCCGTTGAGAACTTCGGCGTGATAACTGAAGTTCAAGTTCCGAGCCTAACCTTTAGCGCGAGTGCTATGGCTATCATCAAGGCTGGCTATACGCCTGAGTTCGTGGACATAGACGACAACTACATTGGTAGATATTCCAAGTATGACGCGGTAGTAGTTCATTACTCAGGCATTGACGCGGGGATGTATGATAGCGATAATGCCATTCACGACTGCGCTCATCGCGTGGAGCGTGATATGTGTAAATCCGAGAAGGGCGAGTTCTGCTTCTCGTTCTATCCCACCAAGCAGATAGCAAGCTGTGAAGGTGGGATGATATGCACCAATGACGAGCTAACACGAAACGATTATCTCAGGATGCGTAATCACGGGAGAAATCCTAACTCAACTGAGGTTACAGAAGAAGGTTACAAGGCTAATATGACCGATGTTCAGGCGGCGATATGCCGTGTGCAACTGGCGAAGCTGGATGAAACCAATGCGCGAAGGGCGGAGATTGTAGCCGCATACAACGACGCGTTTGGGCTGGAGAATACAGGGCTGCATCTGTATCCGATACAGTTCGGGTGTGAACATACGCTTGAAGTGGATAGACTATCAAGTGAA
>JBBABK010000252.1:0-3514 GCA_041657685.1 Phycisphaerae bacterium
GTTTTCGAGTGTGAACCGCTGGACATTTCGCCGTTTGTTCCTGTTCACGTGCAAAGCGTCCTGGTAATTGTAAAAATCGCCGAACGAGCGCAAGCCAAAAGAATTGAAATACTGCTCCCAGGAATCGGAAAAAACAACTTTACCCATAGTATCCCAACTCAATGATAGATCAAAATTCTTATCGCGCTTCCGCCTGACCGTATAATAACCGTTTATAAACATCTTCGATAGTCTTAACCATAGTCTGCGGCGCAAATTTTTTCACCACCGATTGCCTCGCCTGTTCTCCGAGCTTTCGCCTAAGTTCCCTGTTTTCAATCAATTCAGCACAAGCGTCGATGAACTGTTTTGTATTTTCCGGCTCGATTAACCGGCCGGTATCTTCATTAACCACCTCATTAGAACCGTCCAAACCGAACGCAATTGCAGGCAGGCCGCACAGCATCCCTTGCCCAATTGCGCGGGCAAGCCCTTCTCGAAGTGAGCAGTGAACCAAAATATCTGAAGCCTGTAACGCCAGCGGTATTCTTTCCGGCGGCAACAGGCCCGTGAATTTGATTTTTTCCGCAAGACCCTGTCTTCTCACTTCCTCTTTGTAAAAATCGCTAAGATTGCCGTCACCAACAAAAAACCAGACCGCGTTGTCGAACCGTTTGCTCAGCTCCCTTGCCGATGTGATAATGTAATCGTGCCCCTTAAGCTCGAACAACCTTGCAACGGTCGTCAAAACAATCGCGTCTTTTTTTATTCCATAATCGGCACGAAATTTTGCAATTTCCTCCTGCGGCAAAGACGTTAGAAACGCATCCTCTTCAATCGCCGAATAAGCTGTTTTGAATTTCTCCGGCGAACCGATACCCGCTTCAAGTGCCTGTTGGGTCATTGCGTCCGCGACACTTATAAAAAAATCTGTTCTCCCGGCCGCTGCCTTTTCAATCGCGATATAAAAACGGTTGAGCCACGGGCTTTGGTAATTGTGAAACGCCAGGCCGTGTATGGTGTGAACAATTTTAGTATTGCGCAAAGTGTCTTGTGTTTTGCGTAGATTGCTCGCAGCATATCTGCCTAATATTCCTGCTTTGGCCGAATGGGTGTGAACAATGTCAGGTTGAATCTCCACAAGTGTTTTTTTAATTTTTTGATAGGCTGCGAAATCTTTGAATGGGTTTATGGCCCGAACCATACTATCGACTACAACTACTTTATAAGGCTCTTTTCTCGCTTGCTCGAACAGCTCACCTTCCGGCCCGATGGCCGGCCCGGTTATAAGCGTGACATCGTGCCCCCGCTGCGCCAGGAGCTTGCAGGTAATCAGCGTATTTTCCTGCGCCCCGCCCAATATCAACCGAGTTATAATATGTACGATTTTCATCTATACAAGAATACAGAACACAGGACACAGAATACAGAAGTAAATAGTTTCAAATCAAAGTGATTGTTTTTTCTTAATAGCATTTACATATCCCGATAAAAGTCTGCCGACTTCATCTAACTGATTTAGCAAATCCCTGCTTTGACCATAATTCAAATCATTTACTAATATCAAGTAATAACGGCATTCTTCAAGTGAACCTTGCGAGATATTCATGTAACGAATTGTATCTGCAGGACCTGTTTTTTTGAAACCCTCGGCTATATTAGCAGCCACTGATACAGCAGCACGTCTAAGCTGAGAGGTCAGACCATAAATTTCACTTTTGGGAAAATCAGAGCTAAAATCGTAAATGGCAAGCACAAAGCTATGAGCTTTTTGCCATACTATTAAATCAGTAAAATTTTTTGCGGGTTTACTTTTCATTTCGCTTCTAAAACTTTGACAACGTCGTCTGCCTTATAAAAGACCCTGTTTTTTAATCGTTTATCAGCTTGAATTATGTGGTTACACATTTTCTTTTCAATTAAAGCTATGTCAGCATAAGGAATCGCAGGCAAGTAAATATAATCATCAACGTCATTATCTTCGGGATGCCTTCCGGATTTCATCCTATCTTCGCGGACAGTCCAAGAAAGGGTTACGGCTGGGCAATTATCATAATTAATTTTTTTAAGGATGTCATCAATATCAATTCCAGAATTTACTCCTAAAATTCTGTCAATTTTTAGATAGCCCTTCAGCCACCTAAGTCGATAGCCATTCTTATCTTTAAAATATTCATCTTTCCCTGCAATATCTTCCAGTAAGGCCTCATTAAAACCATCGATACGAGCTTGGCATTTTTGGGGATTTTTCTCACGCCACTTTAGAGATTCTTCTGCACTTGCACTTATAGTATTTACAGGAATATCAATTGGAAACGATTCTGGGTTACCAATTTTTTCTAACTCCTTCTGAGTGAAATATCCTGGAATTTCATTAACAATAATGCCTAAAGCAGATCGAAAATTCTGCTTATCATGCAAAGATTGAAGAACAGAATAATTTGGAATTTTTAGATTAGGGTTAATTCTTAAACATTCATCAAGTATTTCGCGTGTATGTACCAATTGGTCGGATTCTATAATGTATTTAAGTGCTGCCGAATCAATTACAGCAGCAATTTTGGCTGCACTTTGTGGTGTCGCTGCACCTTCAAACCACTCAAGAGGACTAAATTGATTGAAAATTAATCCACACCAAGATTTTATACAATCATCAATAAATTTGTAAGCTTTAGCTGATTGGCCATCCGGAAGTTGTTCACCATTGCGCATCTTAGAAATATTTATCAGGTGATTCGTGTCCAGATAAAGTTTTAAAGGCTTTATTATCATATCTCAAGCAATAATTCTGTGTCCTGTATTCTGTATTCTAATATTCTATTTTGATTAGACATAATCCCTGTGGCGGCGCGATTGGGCCGGCGGCGGTACGGTCGCAGGCCTCGAGCACGGCCTTCATTTTATCCGCGGGCCATCGGCCGATGCCGACTTCAACAAGAGAGCCGACGATATTGCGAACCATATTATACAAAAAGCCGTTGCCTTCGACATCGATATAAATCTGTTCGCTCCGGATTCCTGCTTGCGCAGGAATGACAGAAGGAGTAAAAACATCACATCGATAAATTTCTCGCACCGAGCTTTCGCGATTATCCTTAGCCGATGCGAATGATTTGAAATCGTGCTCACCGACAAGATACTGTGCGGCTTTTTGCATCGCCTCGACGCCGAGTTTAGCCGGTATATGCCAGCAGTGACGAATATCCAGCACCGGCCGGTCTTTGGCGGTATTGATTGCGTACCGGTATGTTTTACTTTTCACGCCGCCGATTACGTCGAAACTTTTCGTCGCCTCAGATGTTTCGGTAATAACGATATCACTCGGCAGACGGTCATTAATTGCCTGTTTGAAATTCTCCGTGGGTATGGGGCAGTTGACAATCTCAAATACCGCTGATTGACCAAGCGCGCTAACGCCCGCATCGGTCCTGCTCGCACCGTGTACGGTGATTTTTCTGCCGATGAGACTTGTAACTGCGTCGGAAAGCTCGCCCTGTATGGTTCGCCGGCCCGGCTGAATCCCAGCCGTGATAAT
>JBBABK010000253.1:0-3485 GCA_041657685.1 Phycisphaerae bacterium
ATTCGGCGACAATTTAGCGTCCGCCATCGCTTTTTCGCAAGGCGTTTTGAGCCTGTTGAAAATCGGCTCGGCTAACTGCTCGAACTTGCTGCGTGAAATCGTGATTTGCAAATGCTTCGGCCCCGACGCGTCAGCCGTAATGAACGGCAGGTTGACGGTCGATTCGAGCTGCGTGCTGAGTTCGCA
This sequence comes from Phycisphaerae bacterium, assembly GCA_041657685.1. GTDB lineage: Bacteria > Planctomycetota > Phycisphaerae > Sedimentisphaerales > Anaerobacaceae > JBBABK01. The sequence continues at coordinate 187 of JBBABK010000253.1, forward strand.
TTTGGTTTTTTCAGCAGCTTCTTTGAGCCGCTGATGCGCCATCGGGTCATTGCGAAGGTCGATGCCCTCGGTCTTTTTAAATTCGTCAGCGAGATAATTCATCAGCACTTCATCGAGGTCGTCACCGCCGAGATGCGTATCGCCGTTGGTGCTGAGCACTTCGAACACGTTATCGCCGATATCGAGAATGGAAACATCGAACGTACCGCCGCCGAAATCGAACACCGCTATTTTTTCGTTTGTCTTCTTCTCAAGCCCGTAAGCCAGCGCAGCCGCGGTCGGCTCATTTATAATTCGCGCAACTTCCAGTCCGGCGATTTTGCCCGCGTCCTTGGTCGCCTGCCGCTGCGCGTCGTTAAAATACGCCGGAACTGTAATTACCGCCTGCGTCACCGTTTCGCCGAGATAATCTTCCGCCGTCTTTTTCAAATCCTGCAGAATCATCGCCGAAATCTCCGGCGGCGTAAATTCCTTGCCGCGAACGTTGACTTTTACAAGCTCGTTCGGCCCGCCCGTGATTTTATACGGCACGATTTTCTCCTCCGAAGCCACCTCGTTGTGCCTTCTCCCCATAAACCGCTTAATCGAAAACACCGTATTCTGCGGATTGGTCACCTGCTGATGTTTTGCAATCTGCCCCACCAGCCTCTCCCCCTTATCACTAAAACCGACCACACTGGCCGTCAGGCGCGAGCCGCTGGAATTAATCAGCACCTTCGGCGTCGAACCCTCCATCACGGATACGACCGAATTTGTAGTTCCTAAATCTATGCCAATAATCTTTGCCATTTTTTTGCTCCCTATTAGCTCTGAATTTTTAATCGCGTAATATCTTACTTTGTTTAAGAGTAGTTTGCAAAGGTTGTGCCAATGGGCGGGCCAATGGAGAGGCTTATGTAAGTTTTTGTTAAATAAGAAGTTATGGGTTTGGTTGTTGGTCTGGTTTGGATATCAGTTCTGGGTTTGTGCCATTTTGGCAGGTGGGTAAGCTATGATTTTGGGCCAAGCTCGGAGCGGATGATTTTTGCGCGAAGGGCGTCGCGGTCGGATGGTTCGAGCGATTTTCCGTAATTGATTTGCAAATGGGCCGGCAGGGTCAGCATAAACAGGCGATTTATAGTGCGGATGGAAACGCCCTGCCGGTCGTTTCGGCCGAGGTCGTAAATGCTTTCGATGCCGGGCGTCGATGCGCCCAAATGCTCGTGCATATTTATGCCGAGGCGGAGGTGGCTGAGCAGAAGCAGCGCTTCCTGCGAGCTTATCAGGTGGGCGTTTTTGAGCAGAGCCATCGCGCGTGCGATTTTGTCGTCGAGCATACTGCTACTGCTGCGGAGCAGTTTTTGCCGGGCCTCTTGTTCGTATTCGACTATTTCGGGAATTACGGTGTTTTCGAATTCGCGGACCATTTGCTTTTCATTGACGCCGAGCGTGACCTGATTGGAGAGCTGATAGAAATCTCCGGTGGCTTCAGTTCCTTCGCCGAACAGTCCGCGGACGGCCAGTCCGAGGTCGCGGGCGGCGTTGAGGAATTTATCTATGTGGCCTGTCATTTTCAGCGCGGGCAGGTGCAGCATAACGGAGATTCTGATTCCTGTGCCGAGGTTTGTCGGGCAGGCGGTGAGGTAGCCGTATTTGGGGCTGAAGGCGTACTCGATTTTTTCTTCTATCGAATCGTCGATGCGGTTGACCTGCTCGAAGCAATCGGATAATTGCAGTCCGCCTCGCAGGACCTGCAAGCGAAGATGGTCTTCTTCGTTAATCATCGCGGTGAAGGATTCGTGGTGTGCGATGACTGCTCCGCGCGGGCCTTTGCCGTATGCGTGATTGCGGCTGATGAGGTGTCGCTCGATGAGGAAAGTGCGGTCGAGCATCGGGGCCTTGTCGATTCCGAGGTACCAGACCTTTTCGCCGAGGTCGAGTGACATTAAAACGGATTTTAGTTTTTCGAGGATGTCTGCTTTTTCCTTATCCGAACACCGCGAAAGGAACTTGCAGCTGGCGAGGTTGCGGGCGAGACGGATTCTGCTGGAGATTACGACATCAGCGGACGGGCCTTTGCCGCTGAACCAGTCATTAACGTCGTTGCTAATATCCGTAAGTTTCATAAACAAGTTACTGCTATTTATCAAGTTTATTGATTTGGTCGCGCAGTCTTGCGGCGGTTTCGTAATCTTCTTCTTTGACGGCCTGGGCAAGCTGCTGTTTGAGCGAGAGGACCTCGGTTTGTTTTGCCGTATCGGCAGGGACGCGTTTGGGGATTTTGCCGATGTGAGCGGCAGCGCCGTCGTGCGCTTTTTCAATCAGCGGCGAAAGCACCTTTTCGAAAATTTCGTAATCTTTCGGGCAGCCCAGCAGAGAATCTTTTCGGAACTGGTCGAGGGTTTCGCCGCAACTTGGGCATACCATATTTTTATCGAGTGCGGAATATATCTGCTCATCTTCTGGGGCCGAGGCGAGCAGCGAACTGAGCAACTCGTTTAATGACATCTGGCTTTTTGCGGCGATGCCCTGCTCGACCGCACAGGCCTGACAGAGATGCATCTCGAGCCGTTTGCCGTTTGCGATTTCGGTCAGATGGATTGTCGCTTCGTTTTTTTTACAGGCCTGGCAAAACATTGTGTCCGTTCCCAAATTCGGTCTTAATGTTATTATATCACAGCCGATTTGCCGGCGGAGCATAAATAGCGGTTATCGGCCGCAAATTCATACCTGCACAGTCTTTATATAATCGTCAAAACAGGCGTTCGGCTAAAGTTATTTAGTGTAACCGGCCCGGCTGTTCGGCTCTTCGGTCACAATAATTTCTTCGAGCGTGACTCCCTTCGGCAATGCCGGTTCGAGCTTTTTAAATATATACTCGGCGATAATCTCCGCAGTTTGGGCATTTTTTGCAAAGTAGTCGATGCGGCCGATATTACCGGTCCTGGTGAACTCTCCGGTAATCGCGTCGAGCGATTCTTTCAACGTGCAGAAATCCATTACCATCGCCCTGCCGTCGAGGCGGTCGGCAGTGAGCCTGGCGGTCGCGCAAAAATTATGATTATGCACGGACTCAGGGGAGCCGTCGGGCAGCAGTACCGAATGGCCCGTCCAGAAAAAGCTGTCAACATAAAGGGTGTACATTGGATGCCCGACTATTTATTGGTTTGTCTTTCGGTGAGTCTTTTTTTCAATCTTTCGTAAACGTTTGCAGGGAGAAGATTGGAGACGTCGCCGCCGAGCGAAACCACCTCTCTTATCATAGTCTAGGTGGTTAAGCCGTACTGCTCACGGGTCATTACAAAAGTTGTATCGATTCC
>JBBABK010000254.1:0-3476 GCA_041657685.1 Phycisphaerae bacterium
GGGACGTTCGATATCAATACGCTGGGCAAACTAAACAGGCGTTGAGCCTGCCCAGCGAAGAAGAGGAGAGAGAGTGAGTTTTATAGTTATCCTCGCCGCTTAAAGCATTGAGGTTTACTTTTTAGCCGGATTTGCCCCGTAATAAAACCACAAACCCGGCCAGAAGAGGAGGAGAGAGAGTTTTTAACGCGAAAAATATTTTTTCATCACGATCGTCTCGTGCTTATTGACTGCCGGGATTGCTTCTGTTTTTCAGACCCAACCCGGCAAAGAAGAGGAGGAGAAAAATGTGAAGTTCGCCGCCCTCGTTTTATCACCCCGCCCTGTTTTCACAGGGCGGGATGCAGGCTTTAATGCCGGGCCGTCGAGCCACGTCTGACTGCGTACAGACCCAGCTTGGGGGAGAGAAAACTCCTCGTGAGCATATATAATCACCCCGCGTCCTGCTTTCGCAAGAAAGCAAGTGGGGTGCTCGCTCTCGCATTTAAAGCGTTTCAGTTTTCGACTCATACCTTTCAGTATTTGTCGCTCTGACTTCGCCGTCGTATTTTTATTTCAAAGAGCTTTATTCGTTTCTTCTTGTCCGTCTTTTCTTTTCGTCTTCGCTTTTATATAGAGCGAACCCCGTGCCAAACTCGCTTCTCGAAGGAATAAAAACTTTAACTTCATTTACAACAGGCACTTACATCGCTCGGGTTTTCAGGGCATTTTATTTTATTGTCCCCGCCCCAATCGACCTCATCCGCCGCTCGATGCCGGATTTATTTGTTCTAAGTCCTTGATATGTTTTTATTTATTTACCAATCGACCACATGCGCCGCTGCCGACCACTCCCGCCGGTTGTGATGAAGGTACCGTTTAGCCTCGGCCGGCACGGCCGCGTAAACATCTTGTTAATCCTGTTATCCTGTCTAAAAAGAATGATTATTTTGTCTTTTTGCTTTTTGATTTTTTGTGTCAATTCGTGTTCATTCGTGGTTAAATAATCAGCGTATTTAATGATTCAATCTTGTTAATCCTGTTATCCTGTCTTTATAAACAGTGTAAATCTGTGTTAATCCGTGTCTTTAGGAGAATAAAATGAAAACCAAATTGCTCGCACTAACTTTATTACTGTCACTCTGTCTGCTGATTGTTTCTTCAATCGCCGCCGACCCGAACGCTCCGGCCGCACAGGATTCCAAAACAATCCAGCTTCCCGAACCTCAAAAAACAGGCGGCAAGCCTTTAATGCAGGCCCTTGCCGAAAGAAAAACCTCGCGCGAGTTCAGCACAAAAGAATTGCCAGACCAGGTACTTTCGAATCTCCTCTGGGCCGCGTTCGGAATCAACCGCCCAGACGGCAAACGCACCGCGCCGTCCGCAATGAACCAGCAGGAAATCGACATCTACGTCGCGCTCGCCAAAGGCTTTTATCTCTATGACGCGCAATCCAACTCACTCAAACTCGTTCTCGAAAAAGACCTCCGCAAAATGACCGGCAAACAGCCCTTCGTCGAAGTCGCCCCCGTCAATCTTGTTTACGTTGCTGATTTGTCGAAAATGACAAGAGGCTCCGAACAGGACAAGGCATTTTATTCCGGTGCCGACGTGGGCTTCATCGCACAGAATGTTTATCTGTTCTGCGCTTCGGAAAATTTAGCAACCGTCGTTCGCGGCTACGTTGATAAAGAAATCCTCGCCAAAGCTATTGGCCTTCGCCCCGACCAGAAAGTTATCCTTGCCCAGACCGTCGGCTACCCAAAATAGAGTTTTTTAAAATTTAGCCCCCTAATTTTTACCCGCCGTAGTTTTAACGAAGGCGGGTATTAGGGGGTTCTTTTTCTTAAACACAAAAAATAAACGGCCGAGTCGCGTCACCGCCTCGGCCGTTTTGAATCAGCGTAATCAGTTAAATCAATGTAATCAGCGTTCGGCTTCCATCACGACACGAAATCCGAGAAATTTTCTGTCCGCTCCCTGAATCCGCTTGCTCCTTTCAGCAGAACGGAGCATCACCGGTGAATGGCACCACGCACCGCCCCGAACAATCCTGCTGCCCTTGAGCCCGTCATTGCACGGGTTAGTAGTCGGGCTTTTCTTATAATAATCATTTTTAAAAATATCCTGACACCATTCACTCACGTTGCCGTGCATATCGTACAAGCCGAACGCGTTCGGCGGATAACTGCCGACTTTGCACGTCCTGCCCGGTGGCGACGTCGTCCGGCTGCCTTTATAAGATCGGTCGCAATCATAATTCGCCTGGTCAGGATTTATAATCTCACCGGTATTGAATGCAGTCTGCGTCCCTGCTCTACACGCGTATTCCCACTCCGCCTCGCTCGGTAGTCGCACCTTCGCGCCGATTTTATTCGAAACAGCGTTGCAGAATGTTACCGCCTGATACCATTCCACGTTCTCAATCGGCTGCTCGTCTCCCTTGAATTCCGTTTTAGGATTCGGCCCCACAACCGACTCATACTGCTTTTGTGTCACTTCATATTTGCCCATATAAAAAGGTTTGCTGATTTTTACATAGTGCACAGGCCCTTCGATTGATTCCCGCCACGCTTCATTGCTTGGCGAACCCATATAAAACTCACCCGCTGGTATCAGCACAAATTCCATCGTCACTCCGTTGGCTATCTCGACCGTTTTCTCCGCAGGAATTCCGTTTTGTGCAGCGGCCTCTGCCTGCATACTTTTTGCTTGTTCAGGCGTAGCAGGTGTTCTCGGCCCGAGATTCTTAGGCTCATCGCAGCCTATAATTAGAGGGAAAAATAACAAAACAATAAATTTCTTCATAATCACCTCCGAATCGAAAATTTTATCATTTTTGACTTTCATTCCGTCTCAAGTACTACTCGAAATCCGAGGAATTTCCTGTCTGCTCCCTGCATTCGTTTGCTTCGCTCAGCCGAACGCAGCTTATCCGGAGAATCCTTCCACGAGCCGCCGCGAACTACCCTGCTGCCTTTCTCATCGTCATAGACCGGGTCATTAACCGGCGAATGTTTATAATAATCCTTCTCGAAGATATCCCGGCACCACTCGCTCACGTTGCCGTGCATATCATACAGCCCGAACGCGTTGGGCTGATAGCTGCCCACTTTGCATGTTCTGTCCAGCGGCAAAGCCTTTCGGCCCCACTGGTAAACCTTATTGCTGTCGTAATTCGCTTGGTCGGGATTTATCGTTTCACCCGTATTAAATGCGGTTTCAGTCCCTGCCCGGCACGCGTATTCCCACTCGGCCTCACTCGGCAGCCGAACCTTCAAACCGTTCTTATTCGAAACGGTTTTGCAGAACAGCACTGCCTGGTTCCATTCGACGTTCTCCACAGGAAACTCGTCGCCGCGAAATGCCGTCTTGGGATTAGGCCCCATGACCGCCTCGTACTGTTTTTGCGTCACTTCGTACTTGCCCATATAAAACGGCTTGCTGATTTTCACCTGATGCACAGGCCCTTCGATTGATTCGCGCTCGGCTTCGTC
>JBBABK010000255.1:0-3469 GCA_041657685.1 Phycisphaerae bacterium
TTTGCCCGTAATAGTTCGGCGAACCCTGCACAATCGCGTCATATTCCAGCAAATCGCCCGCACTGACCTTATCAACGCTCCTGCACTCGGTCGGTAATCCCTCGCTGTTCATCGCCCCAGTTATTAATTCCGCCATTTGTTTCGTATTGCCGCTTTTGGAATAATAAACCACAATCCCTTTTGACATTTTCTATTCCTTTATTTTTAGAACCTGACTTTGCTCATTGTCTTTTCAGAGGTACAACTTCCGCTTCTACAAACCCCTGCGGTATCACCGGCTTGAACAGATTTTCATCAATCGGTTCGTTAATCCGGGCGTCGATAAATGAAATCTCGAATACGTCCTCCTGCGTCGATAAAATTACAACCTTCACCGGTAGATAAGAATCTTTACCAATCTCAAAATCAATCCATTCCCAGTCATCTTTATAAACCGAATCGTCCTTGACCTCCATATGCAGGCCGAGTTTGTTCGGCTCATTTACGTTCGGCTCAGCCAGTGTGATATTAAATTCTTTTTTTAGTTTATCTTCGCCGGTGAAGCCGACTATCGGCAAATACTCGCTTAATAAATCGAACGCATCGACCGTCTCGTTGACCTTGAGCTCGTTGACATCGACCATCTCATATTTCTTAACTTCTTTTAACTGGTAATCGACCCGCGTCAGCCACGCCCCGTCAAAGAAAAACTGTTCCTTATATTCCTCCGCAGGCTGCTCATCCTGCTTTATAGTGTCGAAATCTATTCTCAGCAGCGATTTTTTATTATCCCGCAGATAATACATTCGCCCCGTACGCAGCGTCTGCGAATCGAACAACGGCTGACGCGATAAATGCTCAATCCCGCTTTGATAAGTTTTTATCTCGTCCGCCCTATCGCCGAGCTTTGCAAGAATCTCATCGACCCTGTCAGCCGTCTGCGCATTTTGAACCTGCGTTTCCCCCGCTTGTGGTGAGCTTGTCGAATCCGCCGATACTTCCATACAGCCCTGCCCGAAGCAATTCCCAATCAGCAAAAACACCGCTATTAATTTTCTCATAATAATCCTGCCAAATTCTGTGCAATACTCTCAAATATTTCGCTGTATCTGTCAATACTGTTTTGAGATTATACGTCGGCAGCAGTGTTTGTGCCGGATTTTTCAAGGCTGTGTATATTATATGCTGCCTGAAGCCAGTTTCTTCTCTGGGTGTGATTAGTCACATATTTCAAAGGCCCGCCGTCCGCATTTTTTGTAATCTGTCGAGCCAGATATTTAAGTTGTGCATCATATTGCGATTCCAGCTCTTTGGCCCTCTGTGACGCCATCAGCTTTTCACTGTCGTACCAAGGCCCCTGATAGATTTTGTCCAGATGCAGTTTTCTGCGGGTGATATCATAAAACCAGCCCGCGAAACCAAAAGGCATATTGATATACCACGGAAAATACGGCAGCCTGCCGTCAGAATGCCTGAGCCACTTGGACTTCTCCAGCGCGGGTTTCGCGGCCGCCCTGAACAATCTGCGATTAAGTTTCCACGACTGCGGAACGCTTGCCGACACCTTTACAACATCATTAGCTGTGAACGGCTCATAACACCTGAACAGCCGGCTATGACCGTTATACTGCGCGTTGGCGAAGCACATCTTGATCGGCCAAATCTTTACCCACTCATCGGCGGATTCAGGACGAAATTGTTTGACGAAATTATAATGCGCTATCTTTCTTTCCAGAATTTCTTCCAGAATTTCATCTTTGAACAGAGGACAATGCACAGCCTTGCAATACTTATTTTCCCCTCTTATCTCAGGCAAAAACGGAAACTTTTCCAAAATGCAGGATATCTCAATCTCGTCCCCTTTCAGAAGCGTATCTGACAAATAACCGCCGAAGACGGCACTGTAATCATTGAGACTTTTATAAAATTGGTATGCGTGGACGTGTTCATACTGAGAACCAGCGCCGATGAGTTCCGAACATTGCTGCAATATATCGAGATAATAGGTTGGTGTCCGTGCGAACATGTTGAGCTTTGCGCCGTAAAAATCCGCTGCTTTTTTCGCAATCTTTCCCTCTTTATTTTCGCCGTCCAGAAATATAAATGCATCTCTGGGTTTATGCCCCGGCAGCATTGCCAAAACAAGCCGCGAATCCTCCCCGCCGCTCAGGAACAGGCCGATTTTCTCCATACTCCTCGTAACCGTATCGATATACTCTTTTAACCCGGCTCTTATTGCATCAGCCGCTTCATCAATGCTCGAATAAATATTTTCTTCTCTCGGCCGCCAGTAGACTTCCGTCATTTGTTTGTCACTGCCTTTTTGCCATTTAAGGACAGCGCCAGGCTCAACCTGTCTGAAATTTCGGTAAAATGCATAAGGGTAAGTGACAACGCTGTCGATTATAAAATTCGTGACGGAAACCATATCCAGGTCGGTCTGTTTTCCAGCCGCTTTGGCTCCGATATCGATATGGCTGCTGAGAATGAGTTCATCATCCCGGATGTAAGAAAAAATATGAACAAACGCCAACAGGTCAGTAACTACCGTTACTTCACCGCTGTCTTTATCGATTAATAAAATTGCGAACGGGCCGCTAAGGTCGCTGTCCCATTTTATTTTTCCTTCGGCAATCCACCGCTCATACACGGCTTTCGTACCCGCGATTTTATCCGTGCCGACCAGAAATGAATTATCGCAAAATCGCAGCACCGGCCCGCCCAATACCACCATAATATGCCGGCCGGTTTCATAAGGGTCGAACCCGGTATACAAATTTCTGCTTACCGCAAGTGACCCCCATTGGCCGTGAAACTCGAATACCTCCGGCGGCGATTCACTGTAAATGCCCGAAATCAGTTTAGATAAATGTCCCTGCCCCCGAAGCTTTCTGCTGAAAAGAAAATCACACATAATAAACCACTTTCTTACTGCTCCCTTCTGTTTTATGAGAATCTCTCGGCTTTCTTATCGCGTGTCAGGTTATTATAATCGAGCAGACAGGCTCCGGACAACAAAAATCTGCGAAAGAGGGGACAAAACATAGAATGATTTTATGAATTTATAATTTCAAGTATCTCTTCGAGGCTGTCAATTCTGTAATCCGCATGGTGCGCGAACTCATCTGCGCGAGGATGATTAGCTAAAAGCACCGCAGTTGCACCGGCCTGATGAGCGCACTGAATATCAAAAAGGTAATCGCCGACCATCAGCGCCTCTTTCGGCTCAATCCCGAACCGCCTGCAAAGCTCCAGCACCCCGAATGCGTTCGGCTTGACCGGCCCTTCTTCCCTGCCGAGCACCTCATCAAAAATCAGGTTGTGCTTTTTTGCAACCGCCCGCGCGTTAGCAGCCCTGTTGCGGGTAAGCACACCGATTTTAATTCCGCGCTTTTTTAATTCATCGAGCACCCTGGCTGAACCGTCATTGAGCTGCGACTGCTCGACCCCCAATCGCTCGTGGTGCAGCAATATCCGCTCGACTTCCTGC
>JBBABK010000256.1:0-3439 GCA_041657685.1 Phycisphaerae bacterium
CGGCTGCAAAAGAGTCGCTGGTAAATGTGTAAAAAATTCTGCCCTGGTATTCGATTTGCGCGAGCGGATTTTGATAATCGATTTGGCCTGTGCCGGCGTCGTAATAAATATTGAAGCATACCGGCGGCGACTGCTGCTGCAGCGGACAATAAAACCACGTCAGCTTAATTGCGTCGCCGTTGATAATTTCAATTTTCAAATCGCTTATGCCGTTCGGAGCCGGCTGTGATAAATCTCCGGCGAAATCGAATGATGCTTCGACCGATGCTGATAGTGTTCTTTCGATTTGGCCGATGCTGTTCGCGCGGCGAACGACATAATACACATTGGAATTATTTTGATGGGGCATCCCGATATATCGGGAGGGAACTTGTATTTCATTCGCGTCGTATTGGGCAACAGCGATTATCCTGTCGAGATTAATTTCACTGATATTATCGCCGCGATATAGCAATGAGCAGCCGGTAAGCCGGGGCCAGAACCAGCCGAGATGCAGGACCGTGCCGAGTTTGAAAGCGTTGGCGGTCATACCACAAAACAGCGCGTCTTTATAAAGAGCGGTATCCATTAGCTGGGCGTCCTCGTCAGGGTTGTTTCGTCTTCGCTCGGTGTGATTGTGAGGATGACAGTTTGCGCATCGTCGTCGTAGTATTCTATCGCGCCGGTGAGTTTGTTCTGGACGGCTTTGTTGGCGAGAATTTTTTCGCCGGTCAGTTCGGCTACGCCTGTCCAGACGATGCAGCCTGTGCCGATTAGTGCATCGGTGTCGGCCGGTAACGATAAATTTTGAACGAAGATTTGAATCGTGTATCGGCCGGCGTTAATCGCGGTGTCGAAATCACCGGCGTAATGGTTACCGCCTTTATCGGCCAGCGCGATTGCGTAATCGGCGGCAGTGTGACCGTCGCTGCCGTAATTTTCGAACTCCTGCGACGAAGGATTCCATATGTCACCGGCTGAATTTCTGACGCAGGCGTAAACGGAGCAGCCCGATTGATAATCGATATGAATTTCGTTTGCCATAAATAGTTCCGCTAATTTTGAATTTTGAATTACTTGTAGTGCCAGGTGAGCCAGCGAGTGTAGGTATTGCCGGGGTCGGGCATTTCGGGTTCGCCGACGCGCCAAGTGAGTTTGATTCCATTTTTGTGATACGGCGCCCGCCATAGCGGGAAGAATCTGCTTGCCGAGCAGGTGTATTGCGTATCGTGTTTTTCGACCATACACTCATCGCCTGGCTGGTCGAAATTTCCTTCCTGAAAATACCATGACGAATGATAGAAATCTTCTGTTCCGCTGCTGCGATATGAAGCCGCTGCGCTGCCGCCGTAATAAATTTTATAATCGCCTTCGAGATATTTGAAGTTATAGCCGACGCCGCTGCCGAGGCCGTTATTGAAGAAGTGAAAAAGTCCCGCGATGATGGTCGGCTCATTTGTATCGAGCAGCGGCACCTCGGTGTATTTAGTTCTCCAGTTCGCCTGCCCGTAGCCGAACGTGCGAAGCAGCATTCCGTCCTGCAGGCCGATTGAGGCGAGCCTGTCGCGAGTCATCGGCATACGTTCGAGCATCATCCAGACGAGATGGCTGCTGGTTGTTTCGTTTTTGATATCGATACGAATCGAAGAGTAGTACGGCATCAGCATTCGCAGATAGCCGCTGAAACCGTTATAGCCTGTCCCTTCGCCGGATTCCTGCGAATTTGTCACGCCGGTAAAATCGCCGCGATGATTGGCGGGAAAATCGAAACCGCAGGCGAATATTTCGCCTGTGAGTCCCTCGATTTGCGGCGACGCTGCACCGTCGAAATAAATACGAATCGGCGTCACTCGCAGCTTGCCGAGAAAATCGCAGGCAAACCATAAATTTGTGACTATGCACGGTCCGTCGCTGATATTGAAAATCGTTTCCCACTGCCCTGCCGCGACGGAATTGCGCTGCGTCTGGTCGCATCGCAGTTCGCCCGGACCGGGAAATGGTTTGCAGGCTGATATGATATTTTTCGCGAGCATAATAATCTCTTAAAAATTCGGATTTTTTCTTTGTGCCTCTGTGCCTTTGTACCTTTGCAACTTTTTTTTACTGCGGTATAACGAAGCTATGGCAGCCGCGGCAGTCGATGAGCGATGTTATGTCGCCGGCCGATGTGGTTGCAATGGCAAGTCTGATGTGCGGCGTTGTCGCCATATCGGGAAACGAAACGTACTGGTCCGTCACCAATGCGCCGCTGGAATCGAGATAGATAAAAATGTTTGCTTTGTCATCGGCGAGCGCGACGCCGGATGCGCCTGCGTAATTGACTAACGTTGTGCCGAACCAGAACGCACCGGGCTTTATGCCGATGTCGAGTCCGCCTTCGTTATAAACACGCAGCTCGTTCGCCTTTTTCGTCGCCAGCAGCAGCCGATACAGCAATTTGCGAAACTGGATGTAATACGGCGCGGTGCCGGTGGGGATATACTCGACACCTGTCTGCGAATCGGACAGGATATTGAGCAGTTCATTGTCGGATGGATATACCTCAGCCATTATTTTCTCCTTTAATTTACGCTGAGCACTAAATTGCTGGTTTGTTTATCGAATGAAAGAATCGCAAGACTCGTCGCGGGCGTCGCGTCCGGTATGACTGTCACCAGCTCGGATTCGACCGGCTCGCTTTGATTGCCGAAGCCGTCGATTACCACGAGCGCGAATTTGTAAACGCCCCTGTTCAACGATTCACTGACCCATTCGAGCGAATCGGCGTCGATACCGAAATCACCGAGACCAAAATCGCCCAGGCCAAGACCTATAGCCGCTGCGCTGTCGAACCCAAAATCGCCCTGCCCGAACCGGCTCATCGCGAAACCGGCCTTGTCATAAACACTGGTCCAGATGAAAATCGGTTCAGCGTTAATCGGATTGTCGTAATCGATATCGCCCGTGCCGTTATCGAAATAAATTTGGATTTGCGATTCTAAAGGCAGTCGCTGACTTCGCAGGATTTTCAGCTTCACCCTGCCGGTATAGTTTTGCTGTGACAGTTCGCTTGAAAAATCTATATGAGCGTATTTCGGCTCGACGGCGAAGACTTCCACGCGAACGGCTGTCATCGGCGAGCGCGGAAGCGCGACAACCAACTGCCTTGCGTAAAAATCAACTGTCGCACCGGCGAACGAACCGTTGACGTATATCTGATAAATTTTATCCGTCCAGCTCGACCGCCATTTAACAAGAGCCGTTCTTGGAGCGGCGAAGCATCGGCCGTCGGGCCAGATACTTTGCGGCAAATTAAAAACACGAACGTTATTTATACCTTGCGATATCAGTGACATTATTAATCAACCGTTAACTGCGTGTAAATAATTTCGTAATCGATAATCAGTCCCGCGCCGCCGGGCCGTTCGTTATTTGTCTTGAACGAGTCGATGCGGACGTTGTCGAATGTTTGGCCATCACT
>JBBABK010000257.1:0-3421 GCA_041657685.1 Phycisphaerae bacterium
GCACTTCGAGCAGGTATTGGTCGATAATCGCGAATGGTTTTATCGCCCGGCCAGGACCGTTAGCTGAGATTTGCGACTGTTTTGCAGATTCCATCTGTACCGCGGATTATAGACGTTTATTTTCCGTGGGCGTACTCGAAAAACTTTTTTCGCAGCAGCTTGGTTATCGGGCCGGGCTTACCGTCACCGATTTTTCTTCCGTCAATTTCGACGACGCCTATAACTTCGGCGGCGGTTCCTGTCAGGAATAATTCGTTGCAGACATACAGGTCGAACCTCGTGAGGTTCGTCTCGACCACTTTGATTTTTTCTTTTTGCGCGAGTTTCATCACGACGCCGCGGGTGACGCCTTCGAGTCCGCCGGCTTCGGTGGGCGGAGTGTAAACGATCCCGTCCCGCACCATAAAAACATTGTCACCGGTCGCCTCTGCAACGTAACCCATATGGTTGTACATAACAGCTTCGGCAACATTGTTGTCGAGCGCTTCTATTTTGGCCAATATGTTGTTCAGATAGTTAAGGCTTTTTATCTGCGGCGGTATCGACAGAGGATGATTGCGAACGGTCGTCGCGCTGATTATGCGCATACCGTTTTCGTAAAGCTCATCGGGATAGAGCCTGACGTTATCGGCGATTATGAAAACGCATGGACTTTCACAGGTAAACGGGTTCAGGCCCAGCGAGCCGTTTCCGCGGGTAACGACCAGGCGGATATAACCGTTGACGACCTGGTTGGCGGCGACTGTTTCGTGGATTGCGTCGACCATTTTTTTCTTTGTCAGCGGGATATCAAGACGGATGCCGACGGCAGATTCGTAGAGCCTGTCGATATGCGCGTCTAATTCGAATACCTTGCCTTTATAGATGCGTATTCCTTCGAACACGCCGTCGCCGTAGAGCAGACCGTGGTCGAAGACGCTGATTTTTGCGTCTTTCTCGTCAACTAATTTCCCGTTAATCCAAACTTTCAAACTCATATGAACTCCACTGTAAACAGCCGGTTTTGTTTTTATGTTCGTATTACGCCGTCGGCCAATCGGATAATCTTTTTGGCTCTGGCGGCTATTCTGTCATCGTGCGTGACGAGCACGATAGTCTGTCCGGCTGCGTTTAGTCTTTCCAGAACCTTAAGGATACCATTTCCTGTGTCGGAGTCAAGGTTTCCTGTCGGTTCATCGGCCAGGAGTATTTCAGGGGCGTTCATCAGCGCCCTTGCAATTGCGACACGCTGGCGTTCGCCCCCGCTGAGCTGATAGGGCTTATGGCGGATACGAGCGGCCATACCGAACTGTTCGAGCAGCTCTTTTGCCCTTGATTTCGCGGCCTGTCTGCACATCAGCCAGCCGAACAAGGTTTTGCCCGCCATTTTCGGCAGCAGGACGTTTTCCAATACATTCAGTTCGTCCAAAAGGTGGTAAAACTGAAACACAAAACCAACCGTCCTGTTACGAAAGCGGTTCAGGCGTCGTGCTGATTGAGACGCGAGGTCGCTGCCTTTGAAGCTGACCGTACCTTTATCGGGCTTATCGAGTGCGCCGAGGATATGCAGCAGTGTGCTTTTGCCGCTGCCGGATGCGCCGATAATGGCGGTGAATTCGCCGGGGACTAATTGCAGATTCACACCTTTGAGGACGTTGACGTGAGTCTGTCCCATCCGATAGGATTTATGAAGGTCGTTCGCTTCCAACAGAAATTCATTTTTCATAACTGAGCCACCTGCAGAGTATCGACACATTTGATTTTGCTCGCGCGCCAGCTCGGCAGCAAAGCGCCGAGCAGTGAGGCCGCGACCGCAGAAATTATTATAATCGCCAGCACCTTTGGTTCTATGGTGTTGGGTATATCGCCGATTGAGGTAAGCTGCGGGTTCCAAAGCTGGAAATGGAGCAGCCGGAAAATGTCATTGATATAAACGAGGAAGGGCCAGCCCGCGAGGGCTCCGACGGCGGAACCTGCCAGTCCGATTAATAATGCGAAATTCAGGAACACGGAAAGAATGTTTATGCCGCTTGCGCCGAGGCTTTTGAGGATTCCGATGTCTTTGCTTTTGTGAGCGACGAGCATATAGAAGACGACCAGCACGATGAAAACAGTTATTATTCCGATGAGACAGAAGCAGACAATCATCATTGTCTGCTGCGTTTCGACCAGCGCGACGATTACCCTGCTGAAATCTTTCCAGTTTTGGACCTGCACCTGTTCGAGCAGGTCGTGGTAAGGCAGGCCTGTTTTGGATGCGGCGAAATCGTTCCATAGTTTTTGTACCTGCGCGGTGCCGCTGTTGAGTCCGATGCCGTCTTTGAATTTGATATGGATGTGCGTGATGCGTTTGTGGCCGGTCGCCATACCGCACAGAAGCTGGGCGTCTTCGAGCGGCAGGAAAATCAGTCGGCTGTCAAGGCTGTATCCGACTTCAAAATGGTCGCTGTAGTAAAATGTTTTGGTGTTCAGTTCTCCTGCGCCGGTGCGGGCGAGCGCGCCTTTGGCGTTGAGGGGGATGCAGCTGATTTCGAAAGCAGTTTTCGTCGGCTGGGCTGTTGTATGGTATCGGCCCTGTTTGTCTTTTTCGAAAAGGATTTCAATTCCGGGAACGCAGCCGGGCAGGTTCGGGTCGTAGGGCGGTTCGAAAACATTTGCGAGGTTATCTTTGTGGTACACGAGCCAATTTTCGAAGGCCGTTATTTTGCTAAATGGGACAGGTTCGATGCCGGCTATTTCGAGGACGGACTGGCGGTTAACACTCAGGCTGCCGCTTTGAGCGACGGAAACGAGTGCGTAACTCCTGACTACCGGTGACGCTGCCTCGATGTAGTTTTCTTTTCGCAGCAGTTCGAGGAACTCGTCATAGTAGCCGAAGCCGGCGAGCGATTTGGTGTAAACGACGCAGTCGCCGGTTGAGGTATAGACTTTATTTTTGAAATCCCTGCTTAGGCCGGTAAGTACGGTGATTACAACGAAGACAACGAATACGCACAAGGCTACGGCGGCTATGGCGAAGTAGCTTATGGGCCTTCGAATCAGGTAACGAAATGATAATGTAAATTTATACAATTTTATTTACTCGTATCTTAATATCTTTACCGGGCTTCGCATCGCGGCAATCAATGACGGAATCAAAACGCCGAGCAGGCAGCCCGCGAGGGCGATTAACACAAACCACGGGACCCAGGGCCAGTGCACATTGTGGGGGATTTCGGCAAGGCCGTAGGAGCTTGTCCGCCACAATTTCATACCGAAAATTATCCGCACCCATTCTTCGAGAGTATTTATATTTTTTATTATTATGTAACCAAAAAGAACACCGAGGGCTGAGCCGATGATGCCGACTATGATGCCGAAGCCGCCGAAGATTACGGCGGCTGTGCTGCCCGAGGCGCCGCAGCTTTTGATAATTGCGATGTCCTTGAGGCGGGGTGTCCCC
>JBBABK010000258.1:0-3410 GCA_041657685.1 Phycisphaerae bacterium
CGGCCCTCTGCCCTGTCTCTTCCAGCCGTTCGCATCCTTTTGTCTGATGGCCTTTATCGATAATAAAATATCTGCTGTCCACCAGCCGACCGACCGTCGTTATCGGTAATACATTATCAGCCGCCCTGAAATGAATGCTCTCAAGCGCATCGTCGATATGCAGTTGCCTGCTCCTGCCGTGCTCATCCGTCCTGTTCCAGTCAAACACTCGATATGTCGTATCAGATGGAAGCTGAATCTCCGCAATCAGCAGCCCCGCTCCAATCGCGTGCGCCGTTCCGGCCGGCAGAAAATGACATTCGCCAGGATGCACTTGTATTTTATTAAGCAGTTCCGCGACGGTTCCGTTTTTTATGGCCTCGGAGAACTGCTCCTTAGTAACACCCCGCTTAACTCCCTTATAAATCACCGCCCCCGGCTCAGCTTTAATTATGTACCAACACTCAGTTTTCGGGTCGCCTTTGCCCGTCCGCTTAACCGTCGCCTCATCAGGATGCACCTGGACGCTCAGTAAATCTTCCGCGTCGAGAATTTTTATCAGCAATGGAAATCCACCTTCGAATTTCTCTCTGCCCATTATCTCTTTCGGATATTTTTGTATCGCCTCGTGTATGTTCATCCCTGCCAAAGAGCCGTTGGTAATCACCGATTTATCGTCGGGCAAATCCGCAAGTTCCCAGCTCTCCCCGATTTTCTCACCGGCGGGCAACTCCCTGCCGAAAAATTCAGTTAGTTTGCTGCCTCCCCAGATTCGCTGCTTATATATCGGCCGGAATTTCAACGGATAACTTTGCATATCCGCAATTTTAATGGCCCGCTAAAGCCCTGTCCACAAGTTATTTGCAGCTATATAGCGGTTTGATGAATGTTAAGAATGGAATCGAGCCACGAGCGACGATTTTATATTTGGCTTATCGTCTCGCATATCCCCGCGCTTATCGCGTCCGCTATGCGGTTCTGAAATGCGTCTGTGGAAATCAGTGCCGCCTCGCCGTGATTGGAAATATATCCCATCTCGACCAGCACCGCCGGCATCTTCGTCTTGACCAGCACGCGATAGTCTGCCTGCTTAATTCCGTTGCCGTCCGGGCTGAGGGTATGCAGTTGTGCCGCTATCGCCCTCGCAACTTTTTGCGAGCCGTAAGACGCCTGCTTTGCTACGTAAACCGAGTATCCTTTTTCCGTCCGCGTCAAAGATGAGTCGGCGTGAATGCTCACGAACAAATCAGCCTTGCGTTGATTCGCAATTGCCGCCCTCTGCTCCAGTTCGACAAATACATCACTGTTCCGCGTCAATATCACGTTCAGTCCGCGCTTCCTCAGCCTGTCCGCCAGCTTCCTCGCAACCGAAAGATTCACGGTCTTTTCGTAAAATCCCTTAACGCTAATCGCGCCGGGGTCCTTGCCGCCGTGCCCCGGGTCGATTACAACCGTGCCGCTGAGTCGCCCGGACCACGCCGAACCCGAAGGAGAGGTAATTATTCCGCCGCCACGCATCAGGGGCCGAATCTGCTCGGCAAGGCTCTGCGGCACGTAATGCTTGCCGCTCAAAACATCCACATGCCCTACCTGGCCGGCCTGCCTGCCGTTAACGTAGAATTGCCCGCCGCTGTGCGTGAAAATCATTACGGTATTATTGCTGTTCTTCAGCAGGATGTGCGTCGAATTCACCGAGTCAACCCGCATCCCGAGCCTGGCAGCCATGGTATCGATGCTGACCATATCTTCCCGCGTCGTGGACGTGTACGCAGAACCTCCGCCGTAGTCGGTCGCTCTCCGCGTAGGCTGCTGTGAACAGCCGCTAAGCGCTGTCAGCACCGTCAGAAACAAAGCTCCAAGTGAAATACGTATATACATCACGTTCTTATTCGGCATTTCGCTTATAACAATACACTTTTTTTGCAGCTACTCAATAATTGATTGAAACTTTACTCCGCAAAACTTAAAAAAAATATTCCTGCTCTTTCAATTCGGCCCTGACAAACGGATTTCAGCTTATGCGCAATCCGGGCACAGGCCTTCGAGCCGGACCTGCTGGCGATGAATCACAAACCCCCTGCCGATCCCCCTGATCATTTCCACCTTTGTATCAATCATACACCGCGTTGCCCCGCAACTGGTACACGTAAAGTGCGGATGGCATTGCCGCTGCGAACAGTTATGACTCAATTCATAGTGCGACGTTCTGTCCTGCAAATACGCCCGGTGAACCAGCCCGACCTCGACAAAACTCTCCAGCGTCCTGTATATCGTAACCTTATCAGGCTTAGCCCGCCGCAGAACTCTGCCAATCTCTTCCGCCGTCAATGGCCCGGCTGCATCAGCCAGAACTTTCAATACCCCAAGCCGCTGCCGGGTTTTCCTCAATCCGCACCTACTTAATAACTGTTCAAGATTTTCAGGATTTCGTCTTTTCATTGACTCCCTCTTCGCTCAACGTGCGAATGCGAATGACTGTGATGTGCGTGCAGAGGACACCCGCCTGTTATCTCCACGTCAGGCTTTACGAACAATAGCGGAAAGACAATATCGCTGACGCAGCACGGAATCCAAACCGAGATAAACAGCGTCGCGAAAATGCCGATTCCCGCCAACAGCGACCACTGCTCCCGCATATCCATTAACAGATATGAGCTTGACGCCCACGTGCTGACTAATATGTGCATCGCGTGCGGAAATTTCGTACGGGGAAAAATATACGCGATAAATATCCCAATAAACGCTGCTGGGTTGACTATATACCATTCCTCGATAAAACCTAAATGTATCTTCGGATGTTTATGTTCTTCGTGCCCTACTTCTGAATGCATTTGCTCGGCCGCGTGTTCGCCTTGCAGCTCTTCATTCGCCGCTTCGCCCGCATCCTGATGTTCGTGCTGCTCGTGAAAAACCTCGCCGTGAGCCGGCATATCAAGACCAAGCACCGCCGAGCCGAAATGCGGTATTATAATGTCACTCAGCGTCGCGATTCCAATCGAACCGACATAACCCACCACCACTATCAGCAATATGTTTTTTTTCGCACTGTGCAGCCCGAACATCGACGCGGTCACCATCGCGCTTAGTAAAACGTGCCCCGGGTGAAAAATTGTAAAAAGTATATAGCTTGTATGCGCGCTTGCCTTGCTGAAAAGCAGCATAAACGCTATTCCCAGCACCGCCCCGAACAATGTAAACGGAGCATGCCCCTTCAGCTCAAAGCCAATATGCTTAAACCTCTCACCTATCGACACACTAATCTCCTGTACCCGCTGCCAATCCGAAATCTTAAATTCTAAATTCAAAATCCCATTTTATGCCAAATGCAACTCAGTTGCAATTACAAAATTGAAATTTTTCTTTGAAGATTTTCGGGTATGAAACAGGCGACGTGCTACTCATAACTGGTAATTTTTGAGTCAGCGGGCACC
>JBBABK010000259.1:0-3349 GCA_041657685.1 Phycisphaerae bacterium
TTTTTTATCCTGCTGGGTTTGCTGTGCTTCGAGTTTTTCAAGTCTTTGCTGCATTTCCTGAAGGATTTTATTCTGCTCCGCCAATTGCCGCTTGAGGTCATTGACGTCATCACCTTTCGCTGTGATAGTTAAAAATAGAAATAACAGGAATACTGATGTGACAATCTTCTTCTTCATTATTCGACCTCCAAATAAAATTTTTCTGCTGCACCGTCTCAGCCGTCTGAGTGTGCTGTTCAGTGACAAAGATTAATTCGGAGGTGTTAGGAGTTTATGAAAGTTGCATTAAGATTGCGTTAATTTTAGGCAGGGTTTTTCCAGTAAAAACGGCGTGAAATAACGCTTTGCAGTCAGGAAATTTTAGGAGAATCAGTGTCGTTAACAGGCAGGTGTATTGTGAATGTGCTTCCTATGCCGATGGTACTTTCTGCTTCTACATATCCATCATGGACCTGAGTTATATGTTTTACAATCGAAAGGCCTAATCCCGTACCTCCGAGTTTACGGCTGCGTCCCTTGTCAACAACATAAAATCGTTCAAAAATACGGTCGAGATGCTCTTTCTCTATTCCGCAACCCTGATCGGATACTTTAACCAGAACATCGTTTTCTGTTTTTTCAGCACTAACTTGTATTTTGCTGTTGTCTTGGCTGTATTTAATCGCATTATCAATAAGATTAAGTACCGCCTGTTCTATAAGGGCGGCATTTATTTTTGCTGTTATCTCTTTGTCATAAAGCAGCTCGACTGCTATATGCTTTTGATCTGCTTTAAGTTTGGAAAGTTCGATAGCCGAAACGAGAGTCGGCCTTATACTTGTTTTTTCAAAAGAAAGCCTTCTCTTTTCGCTGTCTTCTTCTAATCTTGAAAGACTCAAAAGGTCTTCGATTATGGCATTGAGCCGATCGGAATGCTTGGCGATAATTTTTAAAAAACGTTGAGATTGCTCCGGATCATTAACAGCGCCATCTAACAGTGTTTCGACAAACCCTTTGATAGAGGTAACCGGGGTTTTTAGCTCATGAGATACGTTTGCAATAAAGTCACGTCTCACTTCTTCCAACCGACGAGTTCGTGTAATATCGTGCAACACCAGAACGGCACCGCTGTTGTTACCTTTGTTGTCGGTCAGGCTGGAACCATACAATTGCAGGAAACGCCCGCTATCATTCAATATAAAACAATCGGCTTCAGTGGGTTGTTTATTATCGAGAGTATTTTTTATATACTGCTGGAGTTCCGGATTGCGGACAACCTCTTCAACGCTTCGCCCATGTGAACTGGTTGCATCGATACCAAGCAAATCTCCAGCCGCTTTGTTAATGCTGACAATGCGTCCGGCCGAATCAACTGCCAAGACTCCCTCAATCATGCTGGAAAGAATTGCCTGTATTTGACTTCTTTCTTCAGTTATTGTATCAATCCTTGCATTAAGCTGGCGGGCCATTTCATTTAAGGCTTCCGCCAGATCAGCCAGTTCCGCTGCATTTGGTATAGGCAATCTCAGGTCGAGCTGGCCTGAAGCAAAATGTTTTGCCACCTCCGTCATCTGTTCCACGGGCCGGCTTATTTTCTTGGATATAACCAAACTTATAGCTGCCGCACAAACTGCGATAATCAACCCTGCCCAGAAAAGCTTTTTATAAATATTTTTAAGTGCTTCATCAATTGCGGTAACGGGTACAGATGTTCTGACAACAGCCAAAACTTTGTCATCCTGCTTTATTGGAATTGCAAGATACATCATTCTTTTGCCAAGAGTTTCACTAAATCGAAGCGAGTTACCAAGACCCTGCTTCAGGGCACCCTGAAATTCCGGTCTATCAGAATGGTTTTTCATGCGACCAGGTATTTCATCGGAATCTGCTATTACTTCTCCGTTTGGCAAAATCACTGTAATTCGTGTGGAACTAACCGCTATTATTTGCTTACAAAAATTGTCAATTTCTTTGAAATCATGATTTGCCAGATTGGTCGATATTTGTTTTTCGACTAAATGTGCTTGGGATTTGATATCCTCGGCTACCTGATTAAGATGAAATTGATGTATGGATTGCGACCCATACCAGCCTACACCAACTACTGAAATAAGAATAATCAGCAGGAAGGATGGATAAAGCTGCCAGAGCAATCGCCTTCTAAACATTGATTAATCCTTAAAGCGATACCCGACGCCGCGGACGGTTTCGATATATTTGCCGCACGAGCCTAATTTTTTTCGCAGTGAAACCATCTGGACGTCTATCGCCCGTTCCGTAACTATGTAATCTTCCCCGCGGACGGCATCCACGATTTGGTATCTGGTGAACACCTGGCCGGGCCTTTTGGCTAATAAATAAAGGGTGTTGAATTCTGTAAAAGTAAGCTCGACCGGCTTATTTTTAACCAGTACCTCACGGCGGGACGGGTCAATTACAACTTCATGAATTTTCACCGGGGCGTTTTCCAAATTCTGAGCGATATTTCTGTGCAAAATGCGGCGTACCCTTGCAACCAGCACCTTGGGACTGAATGGTTTGGTGATGTAATCATCAGCCCCTATTTCCAGACCGGTTACAATATCAGTTTCTTCGCCTTTGGCGGTGAGCATTATGATGGAAATATTCTGTGTTTTGGTATCACTTTTCAGTTTTTTGCAGACTTCTAAACCATCGATGCCGGGGAGCATTAAATCGAGAATAATCAAATCAGGTGATTTGGATTTGGCTATTTTAATGGCATCTTCGCCGTTGGTCGCGGCCAATATCTTATAGCCGTTCTTCTCGAGATTGTACCGAACCAGTTCAAGAACATCTTCCTCATCGTCTACAATAAGTATATTTTCCTTTGGCATACGTTTTCTTGTGCTTTATTTGGATTAACTTATTGTTAGCGAAATATTAGTTTTCTGTTAGTACCAGAGCGGCCCTAAAGAAGCATCTATTTTTATAAAACCATAAAGCGGCAAACTGTATGCTATTCCCTGCAAAAACTTATGGGCGGTACAGGACTTGAACCTGTGACCCCCAGCGTGTCGAGCTGGTGCTCTAGCCAACTGAGCTAACCGCCCCAAAGGCGAACAGTAAGTATCGCGGAATCGGCAGTGAAAATCAAGAGTTTTTGTAAAATTTGCTGAATGTGGCTCTGTGCCGGGGGATTGAACTCTAAAAATCCTACAGATTTTTCCGAATGATGGCTGCGGCTGAAAGGGTACGTTCAAAGTCGCCGCTCCGGACGGTTAAGGAAATGCGGACGCTTTTTGTGTCGCCATCACCGTTTGGTGTTTTTATAAATTCGGCAGCCGTCACATTGTCGCAAAGAATGTACTCGTTGCCGTTGCTGTTGGTTATCAGGTAGAGCTTTTGGTCT
>JBBABK010000260.1:0-3339 GCA_041657685.1 Phycisphaerae bacterium
TTTAATCTGCCGTCCGGATTGGGGACATCGACTCGCAGTTTTACCGTGCGCGTCTCAGGGTCGAGTATCGGGGGTTTGAAAGTGATTCGGCCTTCGAATGTTTCGCCGGGATACGCTTCGACGGTGAATTTGACCGGCTGCTGATACGTAATCATACCTATGTCTGATTCGTACGCGTCGAGTTTGACCCATACGTGCGACAGGTCGGCGATTGTATAAATTTTTGTCCCTGTCTGGACATACATGCCTTCGGTCGCGTGTTTTTCGATTACGATTCCGCCGATAGGCGCGTTGATATTTACAAAATCGGTCGGCTCACCCGATTTTTCAATTTCCTCAAGCTGACTTTCCTGCAAGCCGAGCAGAAGAAGCTTTTCGCGAGACGCTTTCAAAGTTTCCTGGGTGGAAGTGTTAACAAGCTGTGAAGCAGACTCGCTGATTTCCTTTGCGGCTTCTATAGCCTGAATGTACTCGGCCTGTGCGCTGATGAGGTCGGGGCTGTAAAGACGAACCATATGGTCGCCTTTAATCACCTCTGTTCCGGTGAAATCCACGTACAGCCGGTCGATTCTGCCGGGCACCCAGGCGGTGATATCTTTCAAACCTGTTTCATCATAATCGACTGTCCCGGCCATTCGAATTTGAGCCTCGACGAATTTCCGCTCGGCCGGCGCGGTTTGAACGTCCATCAGCTTAACCGCTTCGGGTGAAAATGAAATTTGCCGCGGGCCGAGCGGCTGGTCCTGTTCGATAGTGACGGGGATTAAATCCATAAAACATATAGGACATTTTCCGGGTTTTGACTGGAGGATTTGGGGATGCATCGAGCAGGTCCAGATTGTTTCTGTCTGTTCATTCTCCTCGACCAGACCGGGACCTGCTGAAACTCGCGGTTTCAAAAACCAGCCCGCTAAAAACGCTAAGGCTATAATTAACAACAGCTTAACGATTAATGTTTTTTTAGAATCCGCCGATAATAGCCGTTTCATCCGCATGTATCCTCAATTGCTTTCATTCATACTGCATTAGTAGGAATATGTTCTGTTTTTAATCCGCTAATCGGGGCAACAAATTTTCAACCAAAAAACGCTATTACCAGCGTCGCGTGAGACAGGGCAAAGACGACTGTCAGCCAGGCGAAAATTTTGTGAACGGTCATGAAACGTCTGCGGAGTTTTTTTCTGAACACGCCGGTGGCGGTGGTAATCAAAAGCAGACTCAAAGTGATTACGCCTAACGGTTCGATTAGCGAAAAGAAATTGAATCCTTCCATATAACCATTCCCTGTAAAACGTTTCAGAAATCCTGCCCGACGAGCATTTCAAGCTCGGCGATTTTTTGCTGTTTATCGGTAAGCGCTCTTTCGTAATCGAACTGGTACTTCAACAGCATTCGCTGCGCATCGAGCAGCGAAAAGAAATCAATTGTGCCCGACTTGTATGCGGATTCTGAAGTTTCAACGAGCTGGCGCGATTTAACGATTAGCACGCCGCCGTATAAATCAATTTTTCGCTGGGCATCCTGAATTTCATATATTGTTTGGGCGGCCTGTGCGATTAAATTATTCTCGGTCTCAATTTTCTGCTGGCGTGTTTTCTGCAATTCGGCCTGAGCTTGTCTCTGCCCGGCCCTGTAACTGTCCTGCCAGAGCGGGATATTCAGAGAAAACATAAGTATTACCGCGTCCTTGCCGCTGTCGCGAACGTTCGGCATCGATGCATCATCAGTTTGAACCCAGTCGAGGCCTACGCCGAAATTCGGATAAAATCTTTTTTTCGCGAGTTCGAGATTCGCCTGTGCCGCCTGCGCTTTGTAGTCAAGGGCGGCAAGCTGCGGATTATTTTCTGCGAGAAGCTCGAAAACTTTTTCGTATTCGAGCAGTACCTGCTTATCCTGCGGCTTTTCCGGCCAGGGAAGCGACGCATCGGCCGGCCGGTTAAGAGCCGCGTTTAACTGCGCGACGGTCGGAGTTCGCAACTGCCGTAAACTTTTCAGAATATCTTCGAGTACAGCCAATTCGATTTGAGCGCGGATGATATCCGGATTCGCGGTAGTGGAAGAGCGGTATTTATCACGGGCGACTTCCTCGAAATATTTGATTAATTCAAGATTTTGCTCGGCGATATTAACGGCGGTTGCGAGATAGGAGTATTCATAGAATGCGTTTTTGACCTGCTGAAATAATCTGAGCCTGGCCGCTTCGTACTGACGGCGAGCGGCTTGAGCGTCTGCTGACGCGGCGTCGGTTCTGGCTTCGATAACGCCAAGCCACGGGAATTTCTGCATTATGCTGAATCGGTTTCGCTGCGGGCCGACGCGGGTCTCGACTTCTTCGAGAAAATAGCCGTATGTAAAAGTCGGGTCTTCTAACGCTTTGGCCTGGGGAATTTGTTCGTAGGCTGATTTCATCTGCTCGAATGAGGCGGACAGGCCGGCATTGTTGAGCATCGCGTAACCGAGGTAATCATCGAGCGTATGAAAATCGTTAACGTCTTCAGCGAGAGCAGGCTGTGAAATAAACGACCCAATTAACAGGACTATTGAATGTATAATGAGGCTTATCTTCATTTGTCCCTTTACAAAATTCATAGCGGCATAATCAAAAAACAATCGCAGCGTACCCGACGCTTTCGCTGCTGCCGGAGCCCATCTTCTGAGCAATTATCGTATTACTGTTGGTATGTGCAAGTAATATACCTTTATTTTTGCCGAGTTGTTTGGCTGCGGCGACTGCTGCTGCGGCGGCTCCGGCGCCGCAGGCGTTGTAATTGCGTTCGGCGGTATCGAGTATTTTGTCCGGCTGCATCTGCAAAACAAAATTTATGAATTCAGCGTCGTTAACTTTGTGCGCCCATTCGATACCCTTTTCACTGTCGCCCTTCGGAGTAAAACCGTAGCCCGGGCCGTAGTGAGTCAGGTCGGTCGAGCCGATGAACACGATTTTTTTGCCGCTCTCTTTTGCAATCGCGCCGAGCGAGTCGCCGAGCTGCACGGAAATTTGGGCCGGCGGTGTAAGAATAGGCAGTATTTTCGCGTCGGCAAACAGATGCTGTATAAACGGAATCTGCACTTCGATACTGTTTATTTCGACAGAATGGGCGCGCAGCTCAGAAATTCCGGAACCGCTCTGCAAAACGTCACGTGCAAGCTCTTCATCAATTGTTATTTCTCCGAGCGGCGTTTGCCACGCCCCTTTATCATAAACGGCAGGCTCGCCGTAATATCGATGGGCCGCTCCGAAAATCACGAAGGTATCGACCGATTTATTCTGCTTTTTGACAGCGGCAAAAACGAGGGCCGCCAATGCGCCGCTGTATGCCCAGCCCGCGTGGGGGACAA
>JBBABK010000261.1:0-3336 GCA_041657685.1 Phycisphaerae bacterium
CCGCCCAGGAGTGCTCAATGACCCTGAGCGAGTATGAAGATTTTGTTTTCAGGGCGTGTTTTTTGTATGATGATGACCCGATTACGAGATGGAACGAGATTAAAAACAGCCAGCAGCGAATCGTCGATTATCTCAACGCCAGGCAGCGGGTGCGGTATCTCGGCAGGGATATCGATATTTCATTTTCCACCGCGGGCAGGAATTGGCACAACTCCTACGGGACGAACAATATGCCTTCGGGCGAAGTGTTCACCTGTCCCGTCGACGATTCGGTCAACGGCAAGGTGCGATTTACTTTTCCGGGATTTTTTATGGGCAAGGAAATTGAGGACATCTCGCTCGAAGTCAAAAACGGCGAGGTTGTCAAATGGAACGCGGCCAGGGGAAAAGATTTGCTCGATAAACTTTTGGATATACCCGGTGCACGGCGGTTCGGCGAGGCTGCGGTCGGGACAAATTTTGGCATAAATAGATTCACCAAAAATATGCTGTTTGACGAGAAAATCGGCGGGACAATCCACATGGCGCTTGGTTCATCGCTTCCCGAGGCCGGCGGGAAAAATGAATCGGCTATTCACTGGGACATGCTTGCTGATATGCGCGACGGCGGAAAGATTTTCGCCGACGGCGAACTCGTCTACGAAAACGGCAAATTTTTAATCTGAGCGGTTTTAGCGTGAAATATATTGACGATACTGCGATTTATGCGTCTAATATAGCGATATAATACGCTTTATCGTTTGAGTTCCTTATGAAACCATATATTCCCATAGCATTACCTTTGAAAAACCTTGATTACAATCCCGTTGTCCATTTGGTTTCACGTGCAAACAGGCAGATAAGCAAGTTTGACGGGGTTGTGATGAACATGCTCAGTCCGCAAATTCTTCTAAGCCCCCTTACTACTAATGAAGCTGTTTTGTCTTCGAGAATCGAAGGCACGCAAGCAAGTTTTGAGGAGGTACTGAAGTTTGAAGCCGAGCCTACGAAACCGACGGATAAGTATGACGATATCCAAGAGATTATCAATTATCGTAAAACATTACGATATGGGATGGACAGAACGAAGGATTTGCCTCTTTGTGGTCGTTTGATGAAGGAGATGCACAGTATTCTGCTCGATAGTGTGAGAGGGCATAATCGCCAAAGGGGTGAATTTCGAACTTCACAGGTACATATTGGTCCGCTCGGTTGTACAATAGAAAAGGCGACTTATATACCTCCATCCTGCGAAAAGGTTCCCGGCGCAATATCCAATCTTGAGAAATACCTGCGTTTCGATGAAAAAGATATTCTTGTGCAGACAGCGATACTCCACGCACAATTCGAAATTATTCACCCTTTTCTTGATGGCAACGGACGAATCGGCAGATTACTCATCCCGCTGTTCCTTTACGAAAAGAAGGTTTTGAGTTATCCATCGTTTTATATGAGTGAATTTTTCAATAATAACAGGGAAATGTATTACGATTCATTGAACAGGATTAGCAAGAAAAATGACTGGCTTCAATGGATTAAATTTTTTCTTACAGCGGTTAACGAACAAGCTCAGGTCAACATAAACAAAGCTACTAAGATATTGGAACTTTACGCAAGTTCTAAAGAAAGAATGGTTAAACTGACTCATTCTCAGTTTTCGGTTCGGGCTTTAGATTTTATATTCAATCGGCCGGTTTTCTCCAGCAGTCAATTCTATGAAGGCAGCGGGATACCAAGGCCCACTGCTGCGCGCATTTTGGAGTTATTGAGACAGGCTAAAGTGTTAGCGGTAATTGACCAAGGCCGTGGGCGGCACCCTACCACATACGGCTTTTTTGAGCTATTGGGAGTAGTTTCTTAGATTTTTAGCATCTCATGGAATAGTTATACGGTCCTTTGTGTCTCATTTTAGACAATAAATGAGACGCAAGTTGGCTTGTGTATATTAAATGAGATGCAAATTATTCTGTCCTTTACCACACCTGTTTTTTGGCGAAATTTAGGTTTTTGCCTTGGTTTTGAAACAGCCCAAAAATTTTCATCGAACAAAAAAAGGCTTTAGGAGCAAAACCTGCATTTTCAGTACTGATAACAGCGGTTTTTGGTCGATACATATTTTTTAACAAAAGACTTGCTCGGGCGGAATTTTTCGGGTATATTTCCGGCCTTGTACTACTGTCGAAAGGGGTCGTACATTGATTTTTCGGCGGCGAGCATTCCAGCCTCCGCGTCTCTCGACGCGAGTCGAGGCGGCATTGCTCGAAACCGGCAAATCAATATTGAAATTGGGGTCAGCAGTATCACGGCGTGGCTGGCTCAAGCCTCCGACAGAGTCCTGTCGTCCCCCGCTGCTGTCTTGCGACAGCAAGGCGCGGGGGGACCCGTGACAGCAGAGAAGAGTTTAAAACTCAAAGCTAAAAAGTTAAAATTACGGAGTCGCCCTTTCGGGCGACGACTTCTTCAATTTTGATTTTTAAGTTTTAATTTTTTCGTTTAGTTGTTACCCGGTGGTGTAATCGGTAACACAAGGGCTTTTGGTGCCCTCGTTCCAGGTTCGAGTCCTGGCCGGGTAGATTAAGAGTTTAAAACTTAAAATTTGAAACTCAAAATTTTAGCAAAGGTTAAATTGAGTAAAACGGTAGCGATAATATTGGCGGCGGGCATCAGCAGTCGGATGAAGACCCGCGTTCCACAGGTGCTGCACAAGGTCTGCGGCAGGGAGATGCTCGCCTACGTGCTGGATGCGTGCAGAACAGCCGGTGCGGAAAAGATTTACGTCGTGGTCGGCTACGGCGGCGAGCAGGTAAAAGAACGGTTCGCAGGTGCAAAGGATATTGTCTGGGTGCGGCAGGAGGAGCAGTTGGGAACCGGTCACGCGGTGCTGTGCTGCAAGGAACATCTGAAGGATTTTGACGGCAGGACGCTTATTCTGTGCGGCGACGGGCCTTTAATTCGCGCCGAAGTGCTGCGAACGCTTATAGATACATACGAAAAAGGCAAATATGCCGCGGTGCTGGCGACCGCGATGCTGGACGACCCGACAGGGTACGGCAGGATTGTTCGTGATAATATGGGTAATATCGCAGCCATAGTGGAACATAATGATGCCAGTGCCGAGCAGCGCAAGATAAAAGAAGTCAATCCCAGCTATTATCTATTTAATAATAAGGTGCTGTTCGACGCACTTGCCGAGATTAGGCCCGATAATGTCAAAGGTGAATACTATATAACCGACGCTGTGGCTATTACGCTGAGCAAGGGGTTGACGGTCACGGCTGTCAGCTCGGTTCGCGCCGAAGAGGCGATGGGCGTCAACGACCGCAGGCAGCTAAGCGAAGTTGCCAGGATTATGCAGCG
>JBBABK010000262.1:0-3313 GCA_041657685.1 Phycisphaerae bacterium
CGCTCTTCCGATCTTAAAGATAAAACCTTCGAAGCCAGTGAATTGCTCTATGACGACAAACGCTCGGTCGTGCTCGCCAGAGGCAGTGATGCTATGCCGGTCTATTTCAACGGATTAATGTTCGACGGAATCGAGTACGACCTCGTGACAGAAGAAGTCAAAAAAGTCGAAATCAGCGGCCCCGGCTTCTTCCGAACCACCCGGTAAAATCTTTTTTATTTGGCCCCCGGTTTTACCGGGAGTTCCGCTCTTTGGGTTTAGCCCACACCGCCCAGGTGTGGGTTACGTTATTATAAGCAGCGCGATATACGGAACAACGTTGAAGATTATCCATAGCAGCTTATAAATCCCGATGAAGCAGTAAATCACAACATTGAACGCGTCCCTTGTAATCCCGAACAGTTTGCTGTGTATCCGGTACACCAACCCGCCGACGCACATAAGCATCAAAGATGAAAAAAGCAGCATCCCGAAGTTAATTATCATACACCACAAAAAGAAACTGCGCAAAATCGAAATGTCCATTTTAAACGCTCCTTTCTTAACTCCCGACGTTACTTAACACGGCACAATCCCAATAGAACTACACCGCCCAAATGCGAATGTCAACATAGAATCAGCAGAGGATATTTTTGGTACTTCAATTTAGCCCACTGCATTTCAATTTTTTGCATCTACACAGAACTTAAAGATGTCATTGCGAGCGAAGCGAAGCAATCTCAAGACTTATAACTCTTCATGCAAAATATTGATTTGCAGGGGGTCTATTTCTTTTATCCGCAAAGACTCCGCAAATCCGCCGTCGTCAGTTCCGAAAGATTATCCACAATTCTTTCAGCAAGCGACAATTCCTCCGCACCGTACGAATTCGTCACCGCCACCGTATGCATCCCCGCCGCCTTGCCGGCTTCCAGTCCCCAGTGCGAATCCTCAACCACGATGCACTCGTTTGCCGCTATCGACTCTGCTCTGTTTTTATTCAGTTTTTCCAGTGCCAGTAAAAACCCGTCCGGTGCGGGCTTGCCTTTTGAGACCTGCTCAGCCGACACTATCACCTCGAAATATTTCCGCAGCTTCCCCTTTTCCAGCATCAGTTCGATTTCCGCGGCCAGCGCACCCGAACAAATCGCCTTTGCGATTTTATTTTTTTCGAGCATTAACAAAAAATCCGCAACGCCGTCGATGATGTCTGCGCCCGTGCGAATCATCTCCTCGAAAATTTGCGTCTTATTCTCCGCGATAAGCTCGACCTGCTGCGGCTCAGTCTTTAAAATTCCCTGCTCGACCAGTGTCCGCAGCAAATCCATATCGGTAAGCCCGAGATATTCGCTGAAATACTGCTGCCTGGAAATTGATACTCCGTATGATTTGAGAGCCTTGTTAAACGCCGTGAAATGCGACGTCTCCGAATCCGCTATCACCCCGTCAAAATCGAAAATCACCGCTCGAAGCATATCGTCACTCGCTCGGCACCGGCCCGACAAGCTCGGCATATTGATTGAACGTTGACAAATCCCCGCCCGTTATAATCTCCGCGCGTTCTTTCATCTTAGCAGCGTTGCGAGTGACATACCGTCTCGCGATTTTCATTTTGCGTTCTTTCATACTCGTCATCCCTGCCTCTTTGCCGCCGTCGCCGTACACAGGCACCTCCATATCAACCTTCGTGCTCGCCTGCTCGCAGAACAGATATCCGATTATCAGTTCCATCGCGACATCGACCAAAGGCCGCCCGTAGAGGTCCATATATTCATTGCCCTTGCCCTTTACGAATTCGACACAGCTTTTCATAATCTCCCTGCCTTCTTTGAGCATTTTGAGCAGGTCAGATAGCTCTGCGTCGTATTCCATGCTTGCCAATTCTTCGATGAATTTCTCCGCCGTCCCGCTGCATACGCCGCGAACCGCCGCCACTACCTGCAGCTGCGTTGTCCCCTCGTAAATCGTCGTAATTCGCGCGTCACGCGCGTGCCTCTCCACCGCGTAATCGCGCATATACCCGCTGCCGCCGAGGACCTGAATCGAATCATATGCGACCTCGTTGCACATCTCCGAGCAGTAATACTTGCTCATCGGCGTCAGCATATCCGCAAAGCGTTTATATTTCCTCGCGAGATTTTTCAGTTTCTTCGCTTTTTCTTTATCATCACCCGTACCGCTCTCGATCTGCTTATCATAGGCAATCGCAAAATCGACTACCCACGACGTCTCATATAACAGCGCCCGTCCCGCCTCGATTTTTATCTTCATATCAATCAGCATATCCCGCACAGCCGGCAGCTTCTCAATCGCCACGCCGAACTGCTTTCGCGATGCCGCGTAATCTCTCGCTACTCGATAAGACGCTTCCGCGATTCCCATCGATTGTCCAGCGATTCCGATTCGCGCGCCGTTCATAAGGCTCATCACGTACTTGACCAGCCCGCGCTGCCTTTCGCCGATTAACTGGCACGGCGTATTATCGAAAAATATCTCGCATGTCGGCGAGCCGTGAATCCCCAGTTTATCCTCCAGCCTGCGGATATGCACCGTCGGCCCTCTGTCGCAGACAAACAGGCTCAGTCCCAGCCCGCCGTTGCGGTCCGGCTCGCTCTTTGCCATCACCAGCAAAACCTCGCCGCAACCGTTCGTAATAAATCTTTTAACGCCGTGCAGAAACCATTCGCCGTTTTCATCCTGAAACGCCCTGAGCTTGACCGCCTGCAAGTCACTGCCGGCGTCAGGCTCGGTCAATACCATAGCGCCTGTCACCTTGCCCGCAGAAAAATCGTGCAGGTATTGCTGCTTGATTTCCTCCGATGCGAACGCGTTTATCGTCTCGGCGATTCCCTGCAGTCCGAACACATTCATCAGCGATGCGTCCGCCCGTGACACCATTTCAACCGCCATCGAATAAACCAGGTTCGGAAAATTCAATCCGCCGAACCGGTGCGGCAGCGTAAAGCCCATAACCTCCGCCTTGGCGAGCTTATCCAAAGCATCCCTTATTCCCGTAGCGTAAGTGACGGACCCGTCCGCTTCTAAGGTATTTCCCTGCCTGTCAACGTCCTCCGCTCTCGGCGCGATAAAATCACCGCTCAGTTCACCGACAGATTTTAACACCATTTCATAATTCGCGATCGCTTCGTTCGAGTCCTCCGGTGCGAAATCGAAATCCTTGGCGAACCGGAACCCTTCTTCCATAAGCTCCGCTATCGAGACAAGGTCGATATGCCTGAACAAAAATTTTATATCATCGTTGTCCGTATAAAAATTCGCCATACTTCAATCTCTTTTTCTCTCTGGCTGTAATAATTCATCCCGACTCGTCGGG
>JBBABK010000263.1:0-284 GCA_041657685.1 Phycisphaerae bacterium
CCGCGATGAGAGGGATGCGGCGAGGGCCTATGATGCGGCGGCGCGGAGGCATCACGATAAATTTGCCAGGGTGAATATATAGATGTGCTGCCTATTATCAGGGCGGGAAAAAATTAGCTTGTCGGCA
The DNA here is from genome assembly GCA_041657685.1 of Phycisphaerae bacterium. Classification (GTDB taxonomy): domain Bacteria; phylum Planctomycetota; class Phycisphaerae; order Sedimentisphaerales; family Anaerobacaceae; genus JBBABK01. The sequence continues at coordinate 128 of JBBABK010000263.1, forward strand.
GTGTTACCGTCACGGCTGTGCCTTTGCCCGGCTCGCTGTCGATTTTGAGTGTGCCGCCGTTCAGCTCGATAAATCTCGAAGCGTATGCAAGGCCCATACCGCGTTTTCGGCCGGCAGGTTTGGGTGAATAAAACGGATATATTGCCTTGGCGAGGGT
>JBBABK010000263.1:294-3311 GCA_041657685.1 Phycisphaerae bacterium
GCGAGGGTCTCTTTGTCCATTCCTCTGCCATCGTCGCTTATTTCCATTTTCACTGTTGAGCCGCCCCGCTGAACGGAAATCGTGACCGGCCCCGATTCGTCGTCGTATGACTCGACCGCGTTTGCGATGATGTTGGCGAGAGCGGAAACGATTTGGCCCGAATCGATAAATAAATCGGTAACAGCGTCTTCAATATCAATTCGTAAATCGACTTTTTCACGATGCGTTTTCATAGCCGCTAAAGCAGCCGCCTCATCGATAACCTGGCGGGTTGCGACCAGGGTCTTCTTCGGCTGTGCAGGCTCGGCATATCTCATCAGGTCGCCGACCATCGCGCTAAGCTCTTTGCAGTTGTCCTTAATCTGGCGCAGCGCGTTTTTCTTTTCGCCGTCCGCTTCATCGGCTTCGAGCAGTTGAGCGCGTCCCGATATAACCGAAAGCGGGTTGTTCAGCTCGTGCGCTGCGCCGCCGGCCGTTTCCGCAAGAGCGTTAATAAATTCGCTGTCAGTTGCTTTGTGTTTTGTGTCCTGCGTTCTTTGTTCCATCGCCAGTTTCGCGAAATGCTCGGCGAATCTCTGCTGCTCATCCCGTGCGAGCGCAAAATCCAGAGCCTGGGCGGCGATGAAGCAGGTCTCCTGGAACATTTCTTTCAGGCTTGCCGTGGCGACCGGGTAATGAAATTCGAATATTATTACGCCGACCGTTCTGCCGTGACAAATCAGGGGCGCGACTTTTGTCTGCGCGGCATCGAATTCGGTATCGAGCTGGGCAAACAACCAGCCGAACGCATCGCCGGCGTCTATAACAGCAAATTCTTTTTGTATCGGCCTGGGAACGAGCGGCAGATTCTGCGGGGGTTTGATTGTCACTATCTTTCCGTTTTCGCTGCTGCCTGAGATTACCGCATCGATAAGCCCGACCTGCGGCTGAGTCAAATACAAACAAGCCGGCCCGGTTTGATAAAACTTCTGCCATTGCGAGACGAATCGCTTTGCGACTTCGATTGGCTCGGCGTCGGGTTCGATACCTAATAAAAACTCCGTCGCGAAATCGAAATGGCTCGCCTTGGTCTGCGCTCTTTGCGATTCCGACGCGGCTTTGCCGCCTTCTGCGGCGATTTGCGCAGAGGCTGATTGAATTGCCCTGCTGTAATGAGCCAATTCTTTATGCCAGTCTGCTCGCGGGCTTCGCTGCCCGGCGTGCTGTTCAGCTTCCTTCGCAATATCTTCCAAATCCGCTGTGCTCAAGCCGGCGAGCTGTTCATCGCCCGGCAGCTTGGCGGCATCATAACTGCACGGGGCGATTGCGAATTTCCGCACAGCGAGATACGCGAGATGAACGGCGTGCACAATCCGCCAGTCGGGCACGGCCTGGGCAATCGCGTCGAGCCTTGCAAGGTGCAGCCACGCCGTCGCTTGAATCTGCCTGGGCAGTTTCCATTTTGCGGCGAGCCGTTTTCCGAGAATCGTATAGTTGACGCCGAGATTTTTGTCCTGCACGACGCTGATATTCGCGCGGTCGGTTTTTGCCTGTTCGGCCATCACGGCAAAACTTCTCGGCATAGTTTCATCGAGCGCGAAATTTCCGAGATTGTAAAGCAAACCCGCTGCGTAAGCCGTGTCGCCGTCGATATCGAGATTCGACTGCTCGGCTATTTCTCTTGCGCAGTATGCGACCGCGGCGGAATTGATTACCATTTGTCTTCTTCGTTCGATTTTGTTTTCGTCGAAATCAAGAGGCAGATATATACGAAGCGAAAAGAAGCCGTTGCGAATATCACGAACAGGAATAATCTCGCAGAGTCTGCGAAGTGAAATGAGCTGCTGCGTCGAATCGGTATGCTTTTTTGCCAGCTCGAACATCATAACCGCAAGGGCTGGCTCCGCTTCGACGAACGAGGCAAGCTCCTGCGGGGTGAGCCGCATTTCAAACAGCGCCGAGACGAACCTGCCGGCCGCGCCGGGCAGAATACTCAGGCCGTCGAGCCTGCGTACGACATGCTCGACCTGTGCGGCCATCTGCAACTGTTCCCCTGCCATAGTCTACCCCGGCACAAGCTACTATCTGATTTATGCCGGCCCCAACCTCAACCGGCACATTTGATTGCGAAGTGAAAACAGCACCTTAATTTACGGCTGTGTTCATCTGCAGAACCGAGCAGACTTTGCCGACAAGCTCATCAATGCTAAACGGCTTTTTCACGAAGTCTTCCGCGCCGGATTTTAGCAGTTGGTCAATCTCATCCTGCTTAACCACGCCGCTGACGATAATAATTCTGATATCCGCGAATTCGGGGTTCTGCTTTATGGTCTGGCACACGATATTTCCGTTCACGTCGGGCAGCATATAATCCAGCAGCACTACGTCGGGCCTGAACTTGTGCGTCATCACGCCGGCGTCATAGCCGCTCGATGCGGTTGCGATTTCGAATCTTCCGTCCCGACTAAAGATATCCTTAATCAGTTCGATAATCTCGGCATCGTCATCGACGATAAGCATTTTCTTTCTGCCGGAATCGAGATTATCGAGCGGAATCCTGTTGAACCGCATAAACTTTACGAGGCTGTCGCGCGGTATACGCCGAAACTTCGAACCGGGAATGCGGAAACCTTCCAGCCTGCCTGAATCGAAACAGCGAATGATTGTTTGCTGGCTTACCTTGCAAATGTCCGCTGCTTCGCCTGTGGTGAATAAGTCTTTCATTTTGCCATCCCTCTGGGCCTCAAATGCATCTTATCGCACCTTGTCAGCTCCTCTAACTTAGCCGAGCCCTATTGACGGTTGCCCCCTCCAGATTACCTTTTTACCCTAATTTAACTATCGGACGTCTAAGTTGTCAAGGATTAAAAAAAATTCTGATTTTCTCAATTTCCAGCAACAAAAATTGTGTTTTTATCAGCCCCTAAATTAAAAAAGGCTGGATAACCCAGCCTTTATAAACCACTGATCCAGATTTGGCTTAATATTCTGATTCAAGGCTATACTCAATGGATTGGCGAAAGTCGAGATATTCGTCG
>JBBABK010000264.1:0-3303 GCA_041657685.1 Phycisphaerae bacterium
ACTGGAAAAAAGCGATTCCGAATGATTTGGTTTATGATACTTTGACAGAAGAGTTTACGATTGTGCTCGAAGACTTAAAGGCCGGTGAACACGTTTTAGCTATACGTGCAAAGGACAGCGTCGGCAACACCGCTTATAAAAGCATAGAACTTAACGCGAAATAGCGGCGGAGTGACAGGTGCGATTTATCGAGTATGAAAAAATTGTTGCGGCGGTCGAGCAGCTTTGCATCGCGGCTGCGCACGAACTGCCGGGCGATGTTCTCGACGCGCTGAAAAATGCGGCGCAGCGAGAATCGAATCCCAAAGCAAAAAAAATAATCGAAACGCTGATTGAAAATGCCGGGATAGCCGAGACGCAGCAAATTCCGCTTTGCCAGGATACGGGAATTACAGTTGTGTTTGTAGAGCAGGGCAGCGGCGTCGCAGTCAGGCCGCCTGCGGATAAAGCGGATGCCGGGTTATATGACGCGATTAACGACGGAGTGCGGGCCGGCTATGAGAATGGTTATTTGCGCAAGAGCGTTGTAGCCGAACCTTTGCGGGAGCGGGAAAATACCGGCGATAATCTGCCCGCGATAATTCATTACGAGCAGACATCTGGTGACAAACTGAAACTTACCGTTATGACCAAAGGGGCGGGTTGCGAAAATAAGAGCCAATTTAAAATGTTTAAACCGACTGCGGAATTGAATGAAGTTTGCGAATGGATTGTCGGCGTTGCGAATTCCGCCGGTGCCGATGCGTGCCCGCCTTTGATTGTGGGGGTTGGTATCGGCGGCAATTTCGAACGGAGCTGCCTGTTAAGCAAAAAAGCATTGCTTCGCAAACTCGGCACGAGGAGCAGCGACGCATTTTACGCCAGGCTCGAAGAGGATTTACTGAAACAAATTAACCAATCAGGCCCCGGCCCCGCGGGACTCGGCGGCAGCACGACCGCACTTGATTGTATGATTGAATTTTCGCCGTGCCATATCGCATCGCTTCCGGTTGCGGTAAATATCGAATGCCACAGCCACCGACATAAAAGCATCATTCTTTAATCCAGCAAATTATCGGATTTGTTCGGCACAGATGTTTGCGATTGAGACGTACTGGCAGGGGGTTAGCTGTTCGGGCCGGCTGTGAGGTTCGACGCAGGCTTCTTCGAATATTTGCGGCCAGTTATGAATTTTTTCGAGTCGGCCCTGTGCGAGCTTTGTGCAGACCTTGAGCATCTTGCGGCGGTGGCCGAAAAATAACGAGATTATTTCTGAAAGAGTTTTCATATCGTGGATTGCATCGACTTTTTGCGGCTCCCTAACGAAGCTGACGATTGCGGAATCGACCTGCGGTTCGGGCCAAAAAACGCTCGGCGATAATTTGCGTTCGATTTTAACTTCGCCTGTCGCGGCCAGTAGGATGCTGATAGAGCCGTAATCTTTGCTGCCGGGCGCGGCGACCATTCGCTCGGCGACTTCCTTCTGCACGGTGACATACATACAGTCTGCCTGCACCGGGCCGGTTACAAGGTTGAGCATTACGGGGCACGCGACGCTGTACGGCAGGTTCGCTACGAGCATAAGCCGGCCGGTGTTTTGTTCGCGTGCGGTGCGGAGTGCGTCGATAACTTCGGCTGTGATTAAATTTTTATTTTCGAGTACGTCGCCGAGAATAATCTGCACGTTATCATAATCGGCGAGCTGTTCAGCGGCAATTTTCGCCAGCGGTTCTTCGATCTCGACTGATATTACTTTTGCGCTTCGTTCGGCAAGCGCGCTTGTCAGTGAGCCGGTGCCGCAGCCGATTTCGAGAACAATATCATTGGAATGAATGTCGGCGATTTGCAGCAGGAGGCGCATAAGGTTCAAATCGATGAGAAAATTCTGGCCGCGGCGGTGATTTGGCGAAAAATTTACGCTCGCGAGAAGCTGCTGTATTTGCTGCTTAGTATGCATTTGAATTTGCCGACTGGGCCGTTAATAGTTTTTTTGTTTGTGCCATCTTAATGGCGGTCATAATCGCGGCCTTGGTACTGGAGTGGTCGGCCTGGTTTTTGCCTGCGATATCGAACGCGGTACCGTGCGCGGGCGACGTTCTTATAATTGGAATGCCGAGCGTGATATTGACCGCCTCGTTTCGCGCGAGCAGTTTGACCGGTATCATTCCCTGGTCGTGGTACATCGCGACGACGCCGTCGAATTCGCCTTTAACTGCACGGACAAAAAGCGAGTCGGCGGGATACGGGCCGGAGCAGTTGATGCCTTGTTCCTGCGCGAGCAGTATTGCGGGGGAAATAATCCTGATTTCCTCGTCGCCGAACTGACCGTTTTCGCCTGCGTGCGGATTGAGCGCAGCTACCGCGATTTTCGGATTAGAATATCCGAAGTAATCTTTGAGCGCGTCGTTGAGTAAATCAATCGGCTCGAATACGCAGCCGATGGTGAATTTGTGCCGTACTTCGAAGAGCGCTTCGTGGATTGTGGCCAGCGCGATTTTTAGCGGGCCGGCCGCGAACATCATTACCTTGCGTTTGGATTTGCACAGGTCGGCGAGCAGCTCGGTATGGCCGGGCCATTTGGCGCCGGCGAGTTTCCAGCTTGTTTTGCTGATTGGCGCTGTCACGAGCGCGTCGATGATTCCGTCCTGCGCGGCCTGCACTGCGTCGATGCAGAATCGCAGCGACGCCTCACCGCCGATTGGGCTGGATTCTTTGACCCAGTTCGGCAGCGAATATTCGTCATAATCGGCGACGACAACTTTATACGGATATTCCCTGCTGATTTTTTCGTGCTGGTGACGTCCCCAGTACTGCTGCAGCTCGGCCCTGTCGGCGGCGTAGCGCAATTGTTCGTCCATTCCGAAGATTATGAACTTCGCGGCTTTTCGGATTTGCGGTTCGGCCAGCGCTTTGATGATTACCTCCGGGCCGATGCCGGCCGGGTCGCCCATCGTAATGCCGATGACCGGCTGGTCGGTAATCGAATTGTTCGTGCCGTTGTTCATTAGCGCTTTAATTTCAGAAACCAAGCTCGTTTAATTTTTCTACTGTCAGGCTGCCGGCCTGCGGCAGTATGTTTTGCAGTTGTTTCTTTACAACTTTTACTATCACGTCTGTTTCGATATTTACTATGTCACCTGCCCTGGCATTTTGCAAATTAGTTTTCTTTATCGTTTGCGGAATCACGGCTATTTCGATGCCGAGCTTGTCGATGGCGGCGACGGTCAGTGAAATCCCGTCGACCGCGACCGAGCCTTTGAAGACCATTTGCTCCAGCAATTCCGGTGCGGCTGAAAAGCGAATCGTCCAGAATTCGCCGCTGCG
>JBBABK010000265.1:0-3284 GCA_041657685.1 Phycisphaerae bacterium
ACCCGTCAATAACTCGAACTGCTCAATGCTCAAAGATTGTTTTAATTTTTGCAGGGCGGTCAGCTCAAGCTGGCGGACACGTTCGGCTGAGAGGTTCAGCTCCTGGCCGATTTGGCGGAGCGTGCGGGTCGGCTTGATTACTGATGAGCCTGTCAGGCCGTAATGGTGCAGGATTATATATTGCTCACGTTCATCAAGCTCATTCCTGATAACCTGCACAAGACTGTTGCGGGCGCGTTCGATTGCACCAAAATCAATCCCTTCGGATACCCGGAGGTCCTTCTGGATGTTTTCAAGCGTGTCGGAGCCGCCTTTATCAGACCGGATTCTGTCGGAGGGGATTTTGCGTGCAAAATCCTTGACGATAATCCACGAGGCATAGGTCGCGAGACGAAATCCTTTTGTGTAGTCAAATTTTTCAACGGCACGCATCAGGGAGAAATTTCCATCGCTGATTAATTCTCGCAGCGTCGTGCCCGCAAAGGTGTGCTTGCCGGCGACATTAACAACTATTGCGAGATTAGCCTCGATGATTGTGTTTTTAATTGATTCGGCATGCCGGAGACATTTTTCTATAAGACTGAGCTGTTTGCCGCAGGAAGCGTTCGGATGCAGTTGTTTCAGCGTTTCGGCTGCCCTGAACTTCAAATAATTATATTTTCTGAACAGATCGATTTCATCTTCCCTGGTAAGACGCGGGATGCTTTTGAGACTTTCGAGATAATTTTTAATCGAGCCAACCGTCAGCTCTTTTTTGCCCTGGGGCGGCTGAAGTTTTCGCAGGCGGCTGATGGATTTGCCGAGTATTTTTTGCTCCGCGTCCTCTTTTAGAAATTCGTCACTGGGGATATAATCAATTTTCAAAGTGAGCATTTCTTTCGCTTTTTTACGTCTTATGATTCGATATATATCGCTCCTGGAACGCTTAAACTGTTTGGCCAGCTCGTTCGGGGCGATACCCTCTTTATGCTGTTTGTATATCTCAGCAGCCGCGGCCGAGTCGAGCGGCTTGAGATAAGATTTGAAAAGTTTTCGGCGGCGGTCTGATTTTTCGTAATGTTCGATAATATTCCGGATGGTCTCACGCCCCCTGCCGGTATTTTCAGCAACCAGTTTGATTGCCTGCTGACGCGTTATATCGCCTTGCTCGGCGAGTTTTTTAACCTGTTCGACAACCGAATCTTTTAACTCATCGCTTAGGCGTGAAAAAACGGTGGCCTTGTCAGCGAGTTCCTGGTTCTCAGAAAGAAATTTCCCGAGACTTGACTGTGAAATCGCAAGACGTCTTGCACCGTCCTGGAAGGTGTATTTGCGAGCGAGCAGCCCGCGTCGGCGCCAGCGGTTCACTGTCTTTGTCGTTACATTCATTTTTTCAGCGACCTGCTCTATTGTATAAACTTGTTCAGGCTGCTCGTCGGCAGCGTCTTCTACCTGGCCGCTGAGTTTCCAGAGGAAAATTGCAAGGTCGTCTGCGAGGTCGCCGCCTTTAATCACTTCCTGCGGCAGGCCTTTGGGATGATAGCCGGTTATTTTAAAACAGATAAAATCGAACGGGTACTGTTTATCAGGCTCTATAATGTCGAGAAGCTGCTCGGCATTTTTCAAAAATTCGTGCCGTTTGCCCGGCGAGGTGAATTTCAGCTGCATCAGCAATTGAGCAAGATGTAGATTGGCAATTTTTCTCATAGCCGCTTGATGAAACTATCTTTTTCTGCTTTTTTACATAAAACCAAATGTCCAATTCTCTGAAATCGGGCAAAGAAAAACAGCACGAAAACGTGCTGCTTTCATAATCATTAAACAAATAATTTAAGCGACAAGAAGCTTAACTAAATCAACGGCCGAGGCCGCATCGGGCGAATAACCGTCTGCCCCGATTTTATCCGCGTAGCCTTGTGTCACCGGTGCGCCGCCGACGATAAATTTCGCGTCAATGCCGGCCTCCTTAAGGGCCTTGATTGTCTTTTCCATCGCGGGCATCGTCGTGGTCAGCAACGCGCTCATACCCACAACCTGCGGCTTAGCCGATTTTGCCTGCTCGACAAATTTAGCCGGGGTTACATCAACACCGATATCAACGACGTCGAAGCCCGCACCTTTGAGCATCATTACCACGAGATTTTTGCCGATGTCGTGCAAGTCGCCCTGCACCGTTCCAATCAGACATTTTCCAATCGGCTCAACACCGGCTTTCACAAGCTCCGGTTCGAGCAGCTCAGTCCCACTTTTCATAGCACGGGCGGCGATGAGCACTTCTGGAATATAGACGTCGTTACGTTTCCATCTTTCGGCGATGATGTTCATACCGCCGATAAGTCCTTCGTCCAGGATTTTCTTTACGGCAACGCCCTCGGCCAGGGCTGCTTTAGTCATTTCGATAACGGCGTTCTGGTCGCCTTTCGTTACGGCCTCGGCTAACGCGTTCAAATCTGCCATACTTAAAAACCCCAACAAAAACACAAATACAATTGCAGGTACCCGTCGAAGCGGAATAATAATATAACTGAAATTCGGCTGGAAAAACAAGTGTAAAATCAGCGATAAAACAGGCAGACGGTTTTAAATTATTAAGGCAATTCGTTTCGCCCGAAAGGTCCCAAAATACTGCCGATTTTGGCGGGTTTGCGGATTGTACGAGATGCAGGAAAGCAGGATAAGTCAAAAAAACAGCTTTACGGTTGGTATATGATAGGGTAATAAAACAGCGATAATAGCGGCGACGAAGGAAGTGCTTTTGGGATTTGCTATGGCTGACTATATAGTCCTTGTTAAACAGGTTCCCGACGTAAGCCAGATTACGGACAATGCGTTCGACCCCGGCACGGGGACGCTAATGCGGAACCGGCTGGCGAGCGTTATCAATGAACTGGACACACAGGCTCTTGCGATGGCCAATCATATGAAAATGATTTCAGGTGATTCGGCTGCGAAAATCGTGTGCCTGACAATGGGGCCGCCGATGGCTGAGGAGGTGCTGCGATATTCACTGGCAAGATGCGCCGACGCGGCGGTCTTGCTTACCGATAAAAAACTCGGCGGCGCGGATACCTGGGCGACGGCTAACCCGCTTTCGTTCGCAATACAAAAAATCGCGAAAGAAATTCTCAATGATGAAAAAGATTATTTCGTTTTGAGCGGGATGCAGTCGGTAGATGGTGACACGGCCCAGGTGCCGGGGCAGGTTGCCGAGGAACTGGGACTGCCCTGCGTGGCGTATGCTACCGATGCGGAATTTGTAAATAAGAGGTTCGAATTCAAGCGGATTATCAGCGGGGCAGTGAGGT